>JAFLUS010000132.1 GCA_022508685.1 Prevotellaceae bacterium
ATTTTGTCAAAACAATACCTCCATTTTTCGGAAATTTCAGACAATCGATATTCTGTAGTCTTTTGCCATTTTTACCCCGTGAAGCGTTAAAATGCGCCAAGAGTGTTTAATAATGTTAAAAAATCACAATTTAACATTTTTTAATTGCAGGGGGGATAGCAAATCCATACAAATTCGTACCTTTGCCAACGCAAATGGTATGGGCATATGTTGTGCCCATACGTGCGCACCTCTCTCGGCATACATATAGCGATATGGAGCCGCGCGCACAAGACTATCGACAATACTGACAATTTATTATCAATACTAACAAATTCAAACTAATGAAAAAGCAATTTTTGTGGATGATGCTATGCATCGTCTGTGCGTTGAGTTGGCAAACAGCCCAAGCACAATCGAAAGTGGACATCACGGATTTGTACATTACAAATCCGGGATTTGAATTAAGTTCTCCCGAGGGATGGAATATCACCAAATCCTCTGACACGGGAGTAAAATCAACGTCCAATGAGACTTATGCCATGTCAAATTCTGAAGGGAAATATCTTTTCAATACATATTGGCAAGGTACGCCCATTTATCAGACAATTACAAATCTTCCTGCAGGAGATTATACGCTGTCTGCTGTGGTTGCCAGTGATGGTGCTACCATTTATTTAATTTCCGGTGATAATTCTGAAGATTACGCTTATGTAGAAACCACGAACAAGGCCGTGGGAATTCTTATTGAAAAGACTTTCACACTCACAGAGCGTACAAATTATAAAATAGGTGTTGTTGGTGGTGATGATGGCACAGCAGGAGAACACAAACCATACAGAGAAGATGGTTATTGGTGGTATAAAGCCGATGATTTCAAATTACACCTCAACGTAACCGGAAACAATGTGCCTGAGGCGTTTGATGCTGAAGTCAAAAACATTGTAGCAGAGTTATTACAAGTAAATACTATGGCTACGGCGGTTAAAGCATCGTTAAGCAGTGCATCCGCAACATATAATAGTAACACCACAATTGCAAATTTGCAGACATTACTCAGTGCCATAAAAGCCGCTCGTACGTCCATTGCAAGTTATCAGACAATCGCAGGCGGTGTCATTCCTACAACTGAAACTACAAATTGGGATATCACTACACCCAAAGGTGAATTGGCATGTAATACATGGTCTAATGAAGGCGACACGGATGGCTCTGGCATGACAACACCATTTATTCAGGACTGGGTTGGCAGCGGAACACCTCTTGGCGAAGGTAATCTCTATTATACGCTGGCAGGATTGAATCCGGGTGAAAAATATACAGTAACAGCACGTGTACGTGTGTTGAATGAAGCCGAGGGCAATGTCGTTGAAGGAGCAACATTCTATGTGAATGGCGAATCAAAAGACATTACGGAAATATGTACTAAAGGCAAATATGCCATTGTCTCTGTTTCTGCAGAAGTAAACGCAGAAGGTAAATTGGAATTTGGTGTACATAGTTCAAGCACCTCTCAATTCAACTGGATGGCAATTAAGGACGTTACGATTGCGGAATACGCAGGCGTGAAAGTATCAAACATTTCATTTAACACCTCCAATGCCAACTTAACTACCGGAAGGCAATTGACATTGGTTGCGACGGTAACGCCCGACAATGCTGACGACAAAACGCTGACATGGACTTCTTCTGACCCCAACGTTGCATCGGTTACAGCATCCGGCGTTGTTACTGCCCTTGCTGCAGGTACAACTACTATTACGGCAAAGGCAAATGACGGTTCTGAAGCAACAGCATCAGCAACAATCACTGTAGCCAATGCTGAAGCACCGACATGGTTCTCCGCCGTTAACACTGGAGAATTTTATATCAGAAATGTGGGAACAGGACGTTTCCTCGGTCAAGGCAACAGTTGGGACACTCAAGCCTCGCTGATTGTTCATGGAAAGCCGATAAAGGTAACAGCATCGAATGGTAAATATAAATTGACTGAAATCGTCAAGGCAAATGCAGGTCTTGGTGCAGACTGCTATACCGACAATGGCACACCTGTGGAACTGACCATTGCAGAAGTTTCCCCCGGTATTTATACGATTGACTACAATGGTGCCCTGACTGCAGCAAATGCCGGCAACACTATCGTATCTTATCAAAATATTGACAAAACGAATGCGCTTGCACAATGGCAGTTCCTCACACGAGATGACATGGAACGCAACTTGTGGACAGGCAGCGATGCGACATTCTATGTAAAGGGCGCGTTGGCACAACGCGATGCAAGCACGAACAGCGCATGGACTGCTTCCAACGTTACGACAAGTTTCGGCGATGGTGATCTTTCACCAACAAACGCTTATGTTTGTTCAGAATCTTGGCATAAAGATGCATTCTCATATACGCAGACTGCAACAGTGCCAAATGGTAAGTATAAAGTAAGCGTCCAAGGCTTTAATAATGGAACGAGTGACGCAAAACTGATTGCCAACGAAGCAAATGTACAATTGCGCGCTCAAAGTTCTGAAAACCATGGAATGACTTGCAATTCTCGCACAACTGCTGCTAAAGTTTTTGAAGCAGGATATTATCACAATGAAGTAGAAGTAACTGTTACGAACAACACGTTGAAACTTGGCGTAGAAGGTTCGTCAAAAGATTGCTGGGTAGCATGGAACAACTTTGAATTGGAACTCCTTGAGTATACACATGTCAACTCCATCACGGCAACACCCGAAGAAAACGAAATTATCATCGGTAAGACAACCACTATCACAACTACAATTGACCCCGAAGATGCTTCTTTCCCGACAGTATACTATACTTCTTCCAACGAAGCAATTGCAACGGTCAATCAAGACGGTCTTGTTAATGCCCTCGCGACAGGAGATGTAACAATCACTGCCATGGCAAACAATCAGAGCGCAAAAGTTGAGATTTCCGTCATCGAACCTCCGGTAATTCCGACAGGCGTCACACTGAACGAAACGAACATTGAATTGACTGCTACATCCAACACTGCAACCTTGACCGCCACGGTTGGTCCAGAAGGTGCTCCACAAGATGTTGTATGGTCAACAGCAGACGCAACAATTGCAACCGTTTCTGCCGAAGGTAAGGTAGAAGGCGTACTGCCCGGAACAACGACAATCCGTGCAACTGCACTTGGATTTGAAGACGTATATGCTGAAGCAACTGTAACGGTTACTTATGCAGAATCTGAAGTGCCAGAACCCGATTATAAGAACGATAATGCCACACGCACACTGTATATGCCCGGCGACAATCTTATCAAGAACGGTTCATTCGAATATGCTGATCCTTTCTATGGATGGACTAACGCTGCATCAGGAGCATTAGCGAAAGACAAATTCAAAGTAGAAACAGAAGGTGATGAAAAATATCTTGTTGGTACGACAAATGAAGGTTCGGATAAGGCAGGTTCACTTCGCATGGTATGGGAAATCGAAAAAGACAAAACATATACATTCTCATATCGTGTGAAAGCACTGGCAGCGAACGCAGTTGGTAAAGAACAAGAATTTCTTGTTACTTCGCTGACAAATACTGTAGGTACCGAAACGAAAAAGCTTGGCTTGCCGACAACAACTGCTGAATGGACAACTAAGAACTATACGTTTACTAATACCGACGGATACAAATATGTACAAATATGTTTCCGTTGGTTGTCTAACCAATTCGGTTTTGATAATTTCTACTTATCTGAAATCACTGAAACAACAGAAATAGGTAACGTACAATATGCTTTGGATGCCATTCCGCAAATGAACATCGGTGAAGGGGCTTTCCAATATTCACAAGATGCCATTGATGCAGCAAGACTCCTCGTACAAGGCGAAGCAGGTGTAGAAGATGTTGAAGAGGCTCACAAAGCACTGCAAACTCTCAATCAGCCGAAAGAAGGACAGTTGTTCAATATCATTAACATCTCTAACGGTTACAACCATGCAAATAAAGCTTTGACATTTAAGGCTGCAAAAGAAGCAGACTTTACTGCGGAAAAATTCACAACAATGGGATGGAGCGAAAAAGCAGGCTCTATGTATCCGCAAGCAGTGAAATTGACTCCAGTTGAAGATGTATTGAATGGTTATACTATTAGTTATACACGTGCCGACGGCAAAGATGTTTATGTAGCAACTGGCAAAGGTGCAGGGTTTAGTTCTGACACAAGAGCAATCCGCCCGACAACGACACCAGCACAAGCATTAACTATGGTTGTTGAAGTAATTGGCGACCACCAATGGCGTTTGCTGAATACCGAATCAAAGGCTGCCGGAAGCAACTATCTCTATGTAGGTGCAAACGAAGCTGCACAAGATGATGGTTTCTATACAAGTGGTACGAAATACGCAAGTATTACATTTGCTGAAGCAGCCGAAACAGAGTATGCTTTGACTGTTGCAGCCGAAAACCAATATGGTACGCTGATTGTTCCGTTCGATACGGAAATTCCGGAAGATTTGACAGTATATGCTGTGAATGGAACTGAAGGTTCGCTGCTGACAATGGAAACCGTTGACGAAATCAAGGCAAATGTACCGTACATCGTATTCGCAGAGAGCGGTATCGCAACAACGACGCTGTCCGGACTTGGCAACGCATACACGGATACTGAATACACGGACACGGAAGGCATGCTGACCGGTCTGTATGCAGAAAAGGAAATTACGGAAGGTTACGTATTGCAGAATCAAGGCGGTGTAGTAGCATTCTACCAAGTGAATGCTGAAAAACCCGTCAAGGTTACGGCTAACCGCGCTTACCTCAAAGCAACAGACGGTATCGACGTGAAGGGTGCTTACTTCTTCGACGACGAAGCAACCGGTATTCAGAACGTGCTCAACGCCTTCACGACTGGAAATGTTGAAGTGTTCAACGCATCGGGCGTTCGTCAGAACGGTCTGCAGAAGGGCTTGAACATCATCCGCATGGAAGACGGCAGCGTTCGCAAAGTAATGGTAAAATAAGTATTGAATGCAGCGTGGGAGTTTCCGCTCCCACGCTCCCAACACAGAAAAGAAATCATGAAAAAGATATATGAAGTTCCATCCATGCTGGTGGAAGAAATTGCAATCGAGAATGTGATTGCATTGTCAACGACGGGTAAAGAGGCTGACCCCGACATCCCTGTTTTGACAGACAAACGTGATGAATACGACGAAGGCGGTTCGGAATGGACGAACGGCCTGTGGTAATCGCCTCATCTGAAGAAAACGAAAATGGCTTGCGTAGGAATGCGCAAGCCATTTTTTTTGTGGAGTGTCGTACGGTGTGAAGATGTCTTTCAGCGAATCAGGATTTTGCGTCCGCCTACGATGTAGCATCCGCGAGGGAGAAGCGAAACATCGCAGTGCCACTGCCGACCGGCGAGGTCGCAGATGACGGACGATGCCTTGGATGAGGGCGATGCAGACGGCGCGGCAATGGCTGTTTCGCCGGGCAGATAGGTAACGGCAATGCTCCGCAGCCATAGGCGGCATTGCTTGCCTGCCGATTTATTGCGCGTCGTCGTCAGGACAATCGTTCCCTCGCCTGTACCTTCGAACGTGTAGGTGCTGTTGGCATGTGCCGTGCCCTGCAAGATTTGTTGCGAACTGCCGAAGGCATTGCCGCCCACCGCTGCCGACATGACCGTCTTGTCGCCGTTGGTGGATGCTTCGACGTCGATGCGCTGTATCTGTCCCAACTCGGCAGCATCGGTGCACGTCAGCACGATGTTGGCATTGCCGTTGCCGCTGCGGGCGCAACGCCCATAGAGGGAGCCTTCGCCTTCAAACTCGTCGGCAGAATCGAATTGCGGACTTGTCCAACGCAATTCGCCGTCAGCCACGGAGAGTCCGCTGTCGGTGAATGTAGACACGACGGTGACGGCAGTCTGGGCTGTACAAGCCGTTGCTGCCACCGCCGTCAGGAGAAATGCGTGCATCCGCATTCCGATGCGCCGCTGCAAGGAGGGAAGGATGTGCATGGAAAGATGCTTCATGTGTGATTATTCGACGATGTAGTCCTTCGTCAGCATGTCGTAGTAGAGGGCTTCGAGTTCG
>JAFLUS010000133.1 GCA_022508685.1 Prevotellaceae bacterium
TTGGAGTCCAAAATAGTTCTGTGGTTGTAGCAGATTTGCAGATTCGTGCATTTTTCGCTAACTTTGTCGGCGAAAGAAATAGGACACGAAATGCGGCAGCGTTACAATGAATTTGGAGCATGGCTCACGGCGCAGATGGGGCGGAAGGTGCAGAAGATTTCGGTGAATGCCGGATTTACTTGCCCCAATCGCGACGGGAGAGTGGGTGTCGGTGGTTGCACGTATTGCAACAATCAGACGTTCAATCCTGCTTATTGTGCACCGACGAAATCTGTTGCGCAGCAGTTGGCGGAAGGGGTGGAGTTTTTCGGACGGAAGTATCCGGAGATGCGCTACTTGGCGTATTTTCAAGCATATACGAATACGTATTCCGACTTGTCGCACTTGCAAAAACTATATGAGGAGGCGCTGTCGGTGGAGGGCGTGGAGGGCATCGTCATTGGTACGCGCCCCGACTGCGTGGATGCGCCTTTGCTCGATTATCTTGCCGACCTGCACCGACGTTGTTTCGTGTTGGTGGAGTATGGCATCGAATCGACTGACGACGTTGTGTTGCAACGCATCAATCGCGGACACGACTTCGCTGCCACTGCGCGTGCGGTGGAGCAGACGGCGCTGCGTGGCATCCCTGTGGGTGGGCACATCATTCTCGGATTGCCCGGCACGTGGCTGCGTCCGCACTATCTGGCGGATGAGGCTCGACGGCTGTCGGCATTGCCGCTCACGACGCTCAAGGTGCATCAACTGCAACTGATTTGCGGTACGCGCATGGCAGAGGAGTATGCCGTTTGTCCCGACGATTTCCACCTGATGACGGCTGCGGAATATGCCGACTACGTGATAGACTTTATTGAGCAGTTGCGTCCGTCGCTCGTGTTGGAGCGATTTGTGTCGCAATCGCCTTCGTCGTTGCTTGCCGTTCCCGGTTGGGGACTGAAGAACCATGAATTTACGGCGTTGCTCCGTCGTCGCATGGAGCAGCGCGACACGTGGCAAGGGCGTTGTTACGAGGGTGGCGACGGCGTGCTGAATGAATATGAACCATCAAAAAACGAATAAGAATATGAAAAGACTGTTAATGCTTTGCTGCATGATGTGGGCTGTGCTGGCTGCATCGGCTCAAGAAATTACGTTGGACAACATGATGAGTGGTCGCTATGCACAACGCCGCATTGGCGGACTGCGTCCGGCTGCCGACGGCGTGACGTACACGAAGATGTCGGACGACCGAATGCAGATACTGCGTTGCTCGTATGCCACAGGCGAGGTCGAGGCCGTGCTGCTCGATTTGCGTTCTGCCACAGGCAGCCGTGTGGAGCGTTTCTCCGACTACATCCTTTCGCCCGACGGACGGACAATTCTGTTAGAGACCGATGCGCAACCGATTTACCGCCGTTCGCAGACGGCTGTGTACTATGTCTACGACGTGCAGAGCCGCACGATTGCGCCCTTGTCGGAAGGTGGTGCACAGGAGGTGCCGCGATTTTCGCCCGACGGCAGCATGGTGGCGTTCGTGCGCGACAACAACCTTTTCCTCGTGTCGTTGCGTGGCGAACGTGGCGAACGTCAGGTGACGACGGACGGACGTTTCAACCACGTGATTAACGGCAAACCCGATTGGGTGTACGAAGAAGAGTTTGAGTACAACTGCGCTTACGATTTTTCGGCAGATTCCAAGATGTTGGCGTGGGTGCGTTTCGACGAAACGGAGGTGCCGACCTTTGCGTTCCAGTATTTCAAGGGCAGTCATCCCGAGATGCAGCAGA
Source organism: Prevotellaceae bacterium (assembly GCA_022508685.1). Lineage (GTDB taxonomy): Bacteria > Bacteroidota > Bacteroidia > Bacteroidales > Bacteroidaceae > UBA3839. The sequence goes on from JAFLUS010000133.1 coordinate 1,767, forward strand.
ACGCCCTCTATCCTCACGACTATGCCTACAAGTATCCGAAGGCGGGTGAGCGCAATTCTACGGTCAGCGTCTTGAGTTACGACATCGCCAACGGCGCGACGCACACCATCGACGTGCCGGTCGACAGCGACGGCTATGTGCCCCGCATCCAGTTCACCGGCATGGCTGACAAGTTGGCGGTCGTCACGCTCAATCGTCGGCAGAACCGCTGCGACATCTACATGGCGGATGCACGTTCGGGCAAATCGCAACTCGTTCTGCGCGAAACGTCCGACACGTATGTGGAACTCAGTTACTATTCCCACCTCGATTTCTCGCGCAACCAGTTTGTCGTGCTCTCCGACCGCGACGGCTATCGCCACCTCTATCTCTACACGCTCGACGGCAAACTGCTGCGCCAACTGACGAAGGGCGAAGCCGTGGTCAGCGACTACTATGGTACGGATGCTGCGGGTACGACCTTCTTCTATGCCGGCACGGAGGGCAATCCGCTCGAGCAGTACGTGTGCAAGGTAGACATGAAGGGACGTGTGACGAAACTGACGCCGCAGGCAGGTGTCAATGCTGCATCGTTCTCGCGCCATTGCCGCTATTTCATCAATACGTTTTCCGACCTCAACACGCCGACCGTGACGGCCATCTACGACGCCAAAGGCAAGCAGGTGCGCGTGCTCGAAGACAATGCTGCACTGCGTGAGACCTATGCCGCACTCAACATTGCTGCACCCGAACTTTTCTCCTTCACCACGGGCGATGGCATTCAGTTGAACGGCTGGATGGTGAAGCCTGCCGACTTCGACCCGACACGCCGCTATCCGGTGCTGATGTACCAGTACAGCGGTCCGGGCGACCAGCAAGTCCATAATTCATGGGCAAACGGCTTCATGGGCGGACTGATTTGGGAACATCGTCTGGCGCAGAAAGGCTACATCGTGGCGTGTGTCGACGGACGCGGAACGGGCGGACGTGGTGCCGAATTCCTGAAGTGCACCTATATGACGATGGGCGACAAGGAGTCGCACGACCAAGTGGAGGCGGCATTGTATCTGGGTTCGCTGCCGTATGTGGATAAAGACCGCATTGCGATTTGGGGTTGGAGTTTCGGCGGTTTCAACACCATCATGTCGATGACCGAGGGTCGTCCCGTCTTCCGTTGCGGCGTGGCGGTTGCACCGGTTACCGACTGGCGTTTCTACGATTCAGCCTACACGGAACGCTACATGCGAACGCCTCAAGAGAACCCGACTGGTTACGACATTTCACCACTTCATCGCTACGAGCAGTTGCATGGCGACTTGCTGATTTGCCATGGGCTGGCAGACGACAATGTGCATTTCCAGAATGCTGCCGAATTGTCGGAGCAGTTGGTGCAGGCGGGCATTCAGTTTGAAATGCAGATGTACACCAATCGCAACCACAGCATTTATGGCGGAAACACGCGCCGTCATCTCTTTACGCGCATCGAGCAGTTCCTCGACAAGCATCTGCTGCCGTAACGCACGTTCGGTCAGAACGGACAAGGGCAGTCGATGTGCATGGGTTCGCCGCTGACGGGGTGGTAGAACCGGATGCTTGTGGCGTGGAGCATGAGTCGCGGCAACAGCAGCGATTGGTAGTTGCTGGGTGAGAAGAAAGGCTGTTGCCGTCCATAGAGTTTGTCGCCGACGATGGGGCAAGCCAGTCCGTCGGCATGTGCAGCGTGCATTCGCAGTTGATGCGTGCGTCCGGTTTCGGGAAAGAACGAAATGCGGGTGACGACGGCATCGGTGTCGGCGGATGCACGCTGCACGTCGACGACCTCGTAACGTGTGCGACTGGCTTTGCCGCGTTCGTAGTCCACCATCTGCCGAGGCGAATCGTTAGGGTCTTTGCGCAACGGCAGGTCGATGGTGCCGCTCGTCAGCGTCGGCTGTCCGTCGAGCAGCGCCGTGTATTGCTTCTTCACTTTGTGGCGGATGAACTGCTCCTGCAGGTTGCGCAGCGCATCCGCATGCTTGGCAATCAGCAGAATGCCCGACGTGTCTTGGTCGAGCCGGTGGGCTGGTGCATAGCGTGCGGCATGGTCAGCCTCTGCTTCGCGTTCGTGCAACCAGTCGATGACGCTGACTTGTGCGTCGCGACCGGGCACGGAGAGCAGTCCCGCCGGTTTATTGATGACCATGAGGTCGTCGTCCTCGTACAGCACCGCAATGTTCGACAGCAGTTCGCGGTTGTGGCGTTCGAGGAAACTCTCCTCCACGTCCATGCCCTGCAGCATGAAATGGAGTAGGGGACGGCATTTCTTGCTGCACGACGGATAAAAATGTCCGCTGTATCGCACTTCCTCCTTCGGCGACGCCCCCATCCACCATTCCGCCATGCACAGCGGGCGCAGCCCGTGCTGATAGGCATATTGCAGCAACTTGGGTGCGCAGCATTCGCCCGTACCCGACGGAATGTGATGCCGTCGGGCGTTCTCTTCGAAATGCTCGGGGTGGAGCATTTTTTCACGATAATAATCAAGGAAGATTTGCGTGACGGTCTTGCGTTCTCCGCGTGCGTTGAGGCAGACGTATTGGTCGAACAACCACGCTTGCAAGGCAATGGAGCGGTTGCGTCGCTCGTCCTTCAAGGCAGAAATGCTGCGGCGTTCACGGCGCGTATAGGCAAACGGCGTGCTGTCCATGTCGCCTCGGTCCTCCATGTCGCGGATTTGCGCATTCAGTGCCGAGATGCAGGCTTGCTCCTGCTGAAAATGTCCGTCGGGAGCAAGCAAGTCGTACACCGGTGGCACGAAAAACGGCAGGTTGTTCTGCCCGTCGAGCAGTCCCGAAAAAGCAGCGAGGTAAGCATACTGCCCTTCGTCGGCATCGGGTTGCTCCACGACGAGCACGCCGAACATTTTTCCGCCCGCGATTTCGTCTGCCCATTCCTCGTGCTGTTGCAAGTAAGCCTTCACCTCGTTGGCTGCCGCTACGCAGAGCGGGTGCGGTTCGTAGCAGAAAGGGTTGGTAAACTGCCTCGGTGGCAGGCAACGTTCGCCGTCGGCAGACGGCAGCAGGGGATGAAGCGGCATGTGCATACGTCAGCAAAATTGAACTGTGGGCAAAGTTACGAAAAACTTGCCCGAAAATGTTCTTAAGCATCGAAAAAATCAGTACGACCTTTGCTGCTTTGGTGAATTTTTACGACATTTGCGGCGAATTTATGCAGGGTATCGTAAAGAACACCATACTTCTCTTTGAGTATGATTGTTTCGATTTGTATTTTATTCTGACATATCAACTTCATTGTTAATGGGAAAACTAAAAGGATACTTATTGGCTGCGTTCGCGGCTGCCGCATACGGCACGAACCCCGCGTTTGCCATCCCACTCTATGATATGGGAATGAACCCCAATTCGGTTCTATTGTTCAGATATTGTTTGGGAATTCCTGTTCTTGCCATATTGATGATGGTTCGCAGAATTGATTTCAGCCTCCACAAAGATGAATTTATTCCGGTCTTTGTTCTTGGAGTCTTGATGGCCGTGTCTTCGCTGGCTCTATTCGAGAGTTACAATTACATGAATTCCGGTATCGCCTCCACGTTGCTTTTTGTATATCCTATCATGGTGGCAGTTGTGATGACCTTCTTCTTCAAAGAGCATTTCAACGCAAGTCTTATCCTTTGTTTCATGTTCATGATAGGCGGTCTGATACTTTTGATGCGTCCAAGCGGTAACGAAGAAATGAGCGGTTATGGATTTCTTTTGGTGATGGTGTCTGCACTGACGTATGCCATTTATATCGTATTGATTAATGCGTCACGGGCAATTTCCCGAATACCTACTACCAAACTGCTGTTTTATGTTTTGATTTTCGGCAGTTTTGTGTTCTTGGTTAAAATGGCGACAGGAACAGAGTTGCATGTTCCCGATAATGCCGTCGGTTGGTATAATCTTGTTGCGTTGGCAATCATTCCTACCGTATTGTCTTTGGCTTGTACATCTGCTGCTATTCACATCATAGGCTCGACGCCCACTGCTATCTTCGGAGCCTTGGAACCTGTAACGGCAGTTGTATTGAGTATTGTACTGCTCGGGCAGCCTATCTCTATACAAGAGATAATAGGCGGTGTACTGATTGTTATCGCCACGACGATTGTCATTACAAGTAATTCTGTTGACAAATTCATCCTCCACGTACGAAAAATGTTTCCAAAGCACCTTATTCATCATAAACAAT
>JAFLUS010000134.1 GCA_022508685.1 Prevotellaceae bacterium
TTTCTATGATGTAAATCGCTTGTTTTATCGTATAGCGATTGGAAACACCTTCTTCTACCTTGTTCATTTCTTTCCTGAATCCTTCATAATTATCAACCATCTCCACGACTCTGTTGAAAGTTGCTTCATCTTGAACCCCAATCATCATTTTAACACGCCAATCGGGGTCAGAATCAGAGCCAATCATCCTCTCGTAATGAACCTTATCTCCGCTGCATGGTCTAATCCTATCGGCAGGCACTCCTAAAATTTCACTTGCCATTGTATTAGGAATGGGATAATAAGCATTCTGTTTTTTGAAGAAGTGTTCTATCGCACCGCTTCCCTCTACCCAATATGGATGAAATTCAAAATCTTCTTTTTCCATGCGGATTGTAAATTTTAAGATTGGTGCCGCAGACTGCGTTGACCGTTTCTACGGGGAGCGACTTTAATTCTTTCGGGAGAGAACGGAAACGGAATGCAAAGAGATTGGTGAGATAGTATTTGTGATACTTCACCGCATCTTTGAGTGCTTTTTCCTGAGTCCAGTCCAATACCACCTCACATTTGCGAGTGCGTTCAAACCGAAGACGGCGTCTTTCTGCATCATATTGATTGATGACTCCGACGTGGGTGTCAAACTGTAAATTATAGGAATCTTCACCCTCTTTGACAATGTCCGAATAGGCGGCAAGTTGCCTGACGGCTTCTTCAATGTTGGTTGCGGCTTTCAATCGGAGTTGCTGATTGTCGGATTCAAGGAGCGACACTTTGGTTTCCAATGCGGCAATCTTGCACTTATCCACAAACGTATCCCATGCAACCAAATCCTCCGGAGGCGTTCCGTTCGTCAATTCTTCCTGCAGACTATCGACAACTTGCAACAGCGTGGGGGCATTGTGGGTTCGATGAAACGTCTTGCGGTATTCGCTAAATTTATCAACGACAGTTTGAACCGGGAAATGAAGTTGTGCATGCTCGATAGTGCCTGTTTCAAGATTGTAGCATCTGCACCCCTCTTTGGATATTGAGGTCAGAGGGTTGCCGTTGACATCGACCGAATAAGGGAGTCCGGTTTTCCAAAAAGACAGGTAGGCTGCAATGCAGGCGGTAAAGTATCCGTCTTGGCGGATATTGGTTCCTGCGAATTTCCGTTTGCTCTGGATGATGTGATTACAACGGACAAGGAAAACGAAGTTCTCTTGAAGGATTAAAGTATCATTCATATCATGAAATTTTAAGATGACAATGCAAAATTATATGATGTCGGGAAGATGATTGGCATCTATGCCATGAAGGTGATATGTAGAAACAATTCTGATGATTCCCCGATTGGGATGAGCATACGCTCCAATCCATCGGAGACTCGAGGGGCTTTGAATCCGTTTGAGATTGGATTCAATCTGATTATTCACGTGTTCGACTAATGGGACATAACACTCCGGCACATCTTCAAGTCGAGATACTATCGTGGCGTTCGCATAATTGTTTACGACATATTCCTTGTCTTTTTTTGACGGATTAAAGATAATGACATTTCGACGTTCGCTGTCAATAGCGTATGCCTTTGAATAGTACAGCGTGGAGGCAATTTCATCCGTGGAAGAGATGAAAGGGACAAAGGCGACGGAATGAATATGAGGATGATGTTTCATGTCGATGATTTGTCTGAAGACATGAGCACTTGTTTTAAAAGCAATGGATAGGGTTTGATTATCCTATAATCATCAAGATTTACTACAGAATCGATGTGCCTCTGATAAAGTTGGCAAAAGGTTCTGAAGAGAGTCTTATTCATGCTATCTATATAGACTCTCCTTTCGGTTTCGGAATAAAATACCCTTTTGAAATATTGTATGACAAGAAGCACATCCATCGTCTTGTAACCATTGTATACCTGCATGAATCTGTCCTTATGAGAGTGGACTAAGCGTATAAAAGAAACCACTTCTGAAATGTAGTCCTCTATTGAGCAACCTTCAGGCAGTCTGGCAGAGTTTTTAATTTTGCAAGGCTCTTCCAACACAATTTCAGCAACATTGGCGTCGAGGCGGTAAGAACCTGTTACTTTGATTCCGTTGATTTCAAGATTAAATTCAGACATATCGTGGCTATTGGATAATGTACATCAATCAATGTATTTGCGTAATGACGATGCAAAGGTACAATCTATTATCAGCAAATACATTAGAAAGTAGGAAATGCACACCAAAAGCATGACGCAGATAGTAATTCGTTTACACTTCGGTAAACACCAACAGCGCTCCACGCCTTAAAATTGCACCGCAAAGTTACAGGATAGGAATGGGCAAAAATTGAACGTAATAATAATGAGCAGTCATTGATTTGGCTGCTCATTCAACAACGTTTCAATTTGTCTCAATTCATGTTTTTACCAATCAGACTGAATATGACAATCTTGTTCGAGTCGTTAACCGACCTCAGACATTTCAAGATATACGAAATGGTCGTTCCTGATGTTGCAATATCATCAATAACCAACACATTGCCATTCAATATTGCCTCGTACAACTTTTTGTCATCATTGCTGCTGAATTTATAATAGTTTTTAATATACTGCCTGTATTCGACCTTTTTCACATTTCTTGCAATAGAAAAATGTTCAAGGCTGTGGATTGCATCCATCATGGACTGAATGTCATTCAAGACTTCACGTTTTTGTCTATCCGTATATCTATTGCTGCCGTCAGGCAGTTTAGATTGCAATACCTCAAATTCAAATCGTTCGTAGTCAAATTCAATCTTCGCAGGTAATGCCTTGACCACTTCCATGCTGACGACTCTGGGCTGCGCAATTCTGTTTAAATACTTCGTCATCTCCCGATTGAGTTCAGAAATGGACTCTGGGTATACCAACAAGTCAAATGACGGCAATGACACTTCCCTATCAAGGCTGTCGACGGCGTTGATGATGAACTTATTCTTGTCTTGGTCTGAAATTCTACCATCCGGAAACTTTATGCTATGTATGAATGCTGCCCTTTTGTCGGACGATGCTTTGTCAGTGAATTTGTATACATAGTAAAAACAGTGTCCGAAGGCGGACACATTGTACCCGCCCTTTGTCAGTTGAATGACGTCAGTATCACCTTTCTCTTCAAAAGTAAAGGTAAACGTATCGCTATTTATATCATAGTTTACGCCTTCCGAAAGGACAGTCCCAAGGCTCTTGGTTTGACTTTCTTTCACGGCACATCCAACGAGTTCACTAAACTCGTTCTCATTCAGTTTTGTCATTGTCTTTAACATGGTGCCATTTATCTCACATGTATATTATTGCTCAACATCATCGACCTTCACACGTTCAACGGCATCCGGAGAAATGATGAAAATTTCGGTGTCGAGTTCGTTAGATGTCATATTGTTTTCGATGTAATAAACACCCGCTTTAGTTAAAATTTCACAAGTGTGTTCTTTTATTTGGAACGGCGCAGGACGCGGCTTATATTTCTTTTTGCCGTTTTTCCCAATCTTTATCGGGCGTTCATTGGATTTCAACCTTACAGAACCTTCATTCAGAAAGTTGACAAGATGACTACCACTTAATTTTGCTTCGAAAGGAATGGCATTGTCATAAACATTGCGAATACGACTCATCACGCTGTTTCTTACAGGGCCTTTCAGGCGAATGGTATTCTGAGGTGTCATGCTTTTTATCCTCAGTTCTTCAACATGAATCTCCGCCTTTCTGAATTTTTCAGCCTTTTTCTCTGCCGTCTCTTTGAGGGTATAAGCGACCGTTACGCCATTTCCTTTAGCCTGCGGACTGATTGTATATATGATTTCTACCGGGTTTCGTTTTTTTCTGAAAACGAGGAAATAATCATGAGCCTTGACCGAGCGGCCACGAGGGTTCACATTTGCAATTTCTTCCGGCGAATAGCAGTGCACGAACTTATCGACCAATTCAAAATCAAATGGCTTTGCGTCGGATAGTTTTGAGCGAAAATCTTTGCTAAGGTCGGTGTATTCCCCCGAAGCAAGTTCGGCAACAATCTGCGAAAGCCAAATCGTCTTGCCCTTGTGGATGATGTCGCCAACCTTGATAATAAGCAACCCTCCTTGGTTGAGAATGGAAGCATATCTGAGTTTTTGGTCGGCAATGCGGAGCATCCTATAATACGACGTGGCGAAGTCTGTGAGATTTTTGAAAGTTGAAGCATTGCCCACCCCCGTGTCGCTGATGGCCTGCGGCAAGTCGATGATAATCGATGACAAGGTATGATTTTCTATGTAACCTTCGGAACAAGGATTGGATATATCGTCCAAGCAGTAAATGGTGGGAGCATCAAGATAAGGTGATTCTTCTGGATATTTGTCGAAACACTTCTTGGGATAAGAGACCTCCGCCGTCCCGTAGAAATCACCTTTGGCAAAGGTAAGGTCGCAGTCAAACTTTTCCTGTCCCGGCAGATATATTTTAAGGATGATATTGAGAATGTCGCTGTCTTTGGCTGCCACTTTGGAAACTGCACCCCTCAACACTTTGCGGACAGATTCCGACACAAGAAAACAGGACGGCACCGGTTCGCTACTACGCTCCCAATACTTTGAGATGGTGTTCTTACTCAACTTATGGGCTTCTTTTCCAAAATAGTCACAAGCATCTTTTTGAGTTGCAGAAGGGTGGTCTTTCCTAAACTGCTGAACACGGCGGAATGTCTCAAGAGAGCGTTGATAATGTTTATCAGTGAACTTTCCGATAAAAAATCGTTTGGATAGTTGAGAAGCCATCTTACCTGCGCTTTACGAAGATTAAAAATGTCGAGTCCTTTACACCGGATTGAACGGATATTTCTTCGACCTTCAGGACTCCTCCCTTTCTGACCAAATGGATTTTGTCTTTGAGGTCGAACCCTAAAGAAAGCGCCGTAAAAATAGCATAGTCTGTAGCCCACACTCCGGGTGTATCATCGTCGTCGCCCTCCTTCAAGATGAAGTCGGCAGTGCTGAATACAAGTATGCCGTCCTTGCGTAGAATATCGCATGCATAGCCGATATATTCGTCGTATGCTTGATACAGTTCCGCGACGGATTTGAACGAGTTGAAACTGGCATCGTCGTTTTCAATCTGTACAGGAAGGTCGATGACGACCGACGAAACCTTTAACCCTTTGAGATTGTCTGACGTAAGTTCTTTGACCTCATAAAACTTTGGGCTGTTTTCTCCGAAATCAAATTTGTCAAATCGTAATGCCGGCACTTTGATGTCGGTTTTCTTATAAAACCCACCTTCTCCAAAGGTCAAATCGCAATGAAATGTTTCTGCATCATCGAGATGCAGTTGGATGATGTTGCGAAGTATGGTGGTCAGTTTATCCCCGATAGACAGGCACCGAGATTGGGGTGAAACGGATTTTGTTTTGGATTCGGAAGCAACATAAGTGTTGCCCATCGCACGGAACTTGTATATCGAAGGGCGCGAAAGGCGTAGTGCTTTAGCGGCTTGGGTAGGAGTCGCCGTTGGATGCTTCGCGAAATATTCCTTGACACGTTCGAAATTGTGTTTCTCCTTGTTTTGACGATGAGAATAGCCAAGCCGCTGAAGTTGGTTGCGAACCCACTTTATCTTGGATTTGACCTCAGATTTCCTTAAGTCGTCCTCATCCCAGACTTCGTCGAAAATCATCTGAGCCATTTCTTTTGCGGTCAGTTTCTCTTGATAGACAAAGGGGGGCTTTTCTATATTCATCATCTAACTTTTAATGGAGCGCAGTCTTTTCATCGCGCCACTTGTGGAATAAAACGAGCGAGGTCTATTGACTCCTGCCTCTTTCTGCTTATTTAAGGAGGTAGGCAGTAACGACTTTCCAATCAGGGAATTGTTCAGAGCCAAACTGAATCCATTCGCCTTTGAAGTCCTTGGCTCCGTTCTTCTCGCGGTCGTCTATCAGGATATCACCGTCGTTGAGATGCTTGTGATGCGAGATAATCAGCCTTTTGTAGAA
>JAFLUS010000135.1 GCA_022508685.1 Prevotellaceae bacterium
TTGTCGGGATTGGTCTCCATGATGTCTGCCATGTATGCCCACCAGCGTTGGGTGATGGCGTCGGCGTGCATGTCTTGGCTGCTTTGTTCGCCGTCGATTTCTTGGTAGCCGAAGAGGATGTTGGTGTCGCGGTCCCAGTAGATGCTGTAGTTGCGGACGCCGGCGTCGCGGAGTTGCTGCTGGAGTTCGGGCCAGAGGGCGGCGTGGCGACGTTCGTATTCGTCTTCGCAGCCGGGACGGAGGTACATTTTGAATGCAAATCGTTTCATGGGAGTGTGTGGTTGGCTTATTATATATATAAGGTATGGATTGAGGGATATACGGGATGATGTTGTTTTAGTTTCCCTGTGCTTTTTCGTTGAGGTAGGAGTCTTTGAAGCCGAGGAAGTAGAGTACGCCGTCGAGCCCGATGGTGTTGATGCTCTGTTCGGCGGTGGCTGCGACGCGTGGCTTGGCGTGGAAGGCGATGCCGAGTCCGGCTTCGGAGAGCATCGGCAGGTCGTTGGCTCCGTCGCCGACGGCGATGGTCTGTGCGATGTCTACCTTCTCCACTTGTGCGATGAGGCGCAGGAGTTCGGCCTTGCGTTTGCCGTCGACGATTTCGCCGACGTAGTTGCCGGTGAGTTTGCCGTTGGCATCGATTTCGAGTTCGTTGGCATAGACGAAGTCGATGCCCCAGCGTTTCTGCAGGTATTCGCCGAAGTAGGTGAATCCGCCTGAAAGGATGGCGATTTTCATGCCGTAGCGTTTGAGGACGTACATCAGTCGGTCGGCTCCTTCGGTAATGGGAAGGTGCTCGGCGATGTCGTGCATCACGCTTTCGTCGAGTCCGCGCAGGAGGGCGACGCGTTCCTTGAAACTTTCGCGGAAGTCTATTTCTCCGCGCATGGCTCGTTCGGTGATGGCTTTGACTTGGTCGCCGACGCCGGCACGGATGGCAAGTTCGTCGATGACTTCGGTCTGGATGAGCGTGGAGTCCATATCGAAGCAGATGAGTCGGCGCATTCGGCGGAACATGTTGTCTTCCTGCATCGAGAAGTCCATGCCGCTGTGTGTGCTCATGTGCATGAGTGCGGCGTGCATGGCGTCGCGGTCGCGCGGTGTGCCTCGGACGGAGAATTCGATGCAGGCGCGCGTGTGCTTCATGGGGTTTTGTATGGATTCGCGTCCGGTGAGCCGTCGGATGGAGTCGATGTTCATGCCTTGTTCGGCGAGCACCCGTGTGGCGGCTTCGATTTGTGCAGCCGAGAGTTTGCGTCCGAGCAGGGTGAGGATGTAGCGGTTCTTGCCTTGACGTCCGACCCACGTTTCGTACTCTTCGTCGCTGACGGGGGCGAAACCGATGTTGACGCCGAGGGCGCTGGCCTTGAAGAGGAGTTCCTTCATCACCTGTCCCGAGTAGGTTTCGTCGATGCGGATGAGGATGCCGAGCGAGAGGGTGGAATGGATGTCGGCTTGTCCGATGTCGAGAATCTGTGCGTCGTAGGTGGCGAGGATTTCCATGATGCCGGCAGTGAGTCCGGGGCGGTCTTGTCCTGTGATGCGGATGAGTATCTGTTCGAATTTCTTGTTGTCCATAGTTGCGTGGGGTTGGTTAGTATGTGCAAAGATAATTGTTTTTCTTTGAATTGTCGCGGATGTGGCTGCAAATTTTTTCTTTGTCCGCATTCCAAAGTTTATTCCACAATGTGGATTACTTATTCCACAGTGCGGATTAGTTATTCCACAGCGTGGAATAGTTGTTCCACGCTGTGGAATAAAGTTTCCTGTGCGAATGCAGGAAGTTTGTTTCGCGCTGCCGAGATGTTTGTTCTCCGATGCTGCGAACTTGTTTCTTCACCGCAATTTAAGATATTTTAGCATAATATGACAAATTTAGTGCATACTTTTTGGCAGATTGTCGCATTTTGACACAAAACGGAGCGAACTTTGCAGTCGAAAATCTTACTCTATTTGTTTAACCTTATTATATAAAAGGAAAAGGACGTATGAAACGAATGATGACGATGTCGGCACGCAGCACTTTCGGTGTGGCTGCCGTGGTGGCTGCAGTTCGCAGTTATTTGGAAACGACGATGGAATCGGTTGCCGGAGTGTTTTCGGCGATATTGGAAGAGGAAGTGACCCCGCGTCAGGCGCGTTGCCTGCTGAATGCGGCATTGGCGCTGACGACGTGTCTGCTGTGCGCCGCGCTGCCGTTGGTGCTGCGGTTTGCCGCCTTTGCGTGGCTGTTCAGCGCGTTGCGAAATTGCCGACGCGCGGGATTGGGCGAAGCCTGAGGTGAGTTTTCATTTTGGAGGGGCGAAAGGGCGATTTCGTGCCATGTCGTAAGCAAAAAGGGCGTTTTTCGTTCTTGTCTTTTTGGTTTTCTGCCGAAAATGCGTAAATTTGCAACTTCACACGCATGTAAAACAGAAAATCGGAATATGGACAGACTGTATATTTTTGACACGACGCTGCGCGACGGCGAGCAAGTGCCCGGATGCCAACTCAACACGGTGGAGAAGATTCAGGTGGCGAAGCAGTTGGAGTTGCTCGGAGTGGACGTCATCGAGGCGGGCTTTCCCGTGTCGAGCCCGGGCGACTTCAACAGTGTGATTGAAATATCGCGGGCAGTGACGTGGCCCACTATCTGTGCACTGACGCGGGCTGTGGAGCGCGACATCGACGTGGCAGCCGAGGCGTTGCAGTACGCCAAGCGCAAACGCATTCACACGGGTATCGGGACGAGCGATTCGCACATCAAATATAAGTTCAACTCCACGCGCGAGGAAATCATCGAACGCGCCGTGCGTGCCGTGAAGTATGCGCGTCGCTATGTGGACGACGTCGAATTCTATGCCGAGGATGCCGGCCGCACGGACAACGACTATCTGGCGCGAGTGGTGGAGGCAGTGATTAAGGCGGGTGCCACGGTGGTGAACATTCCCGACACGACGGGCTACTGTCTGCCGCAGGAGTATGGCGAGAAAATCAAGTGGCTGTGCAACCACGTTGCCGGCATCGAGCACGCCGTCATCTCCACCCATTGCCACAACGACCTCGGCATGGCGACGGCAAACACGGTGAGCGGCGTGATGAACGGTGCACGGCAGGTGGAAGTCACCATCAACGGCATCGGCGAACGTGCGGGAAACACGTCGCTCGAGGAAGTGGCGATGATTTTGAAATGCCACAAGGGACTGGAGATTGAGACGAACATCAACACGACAAAAATCTATCCCACGAGCCGCATGGTGTCGAGCCTGATGAACATGCCCGTGCAGCCCAACAAAGCGATTGTGGGCAAGAATGCCTTCGCCCACTCGAGCGGCATTCATCAGGACGGCGTGCTGAAGAACGTGCAGACGTATGAAATCATCGACCCTCACGACGTGGGCATCGACGACAACGCCATCGTGCTGACGGCACGCAGCGGACGGGCGGCACTCAAGAGCCGGCTGACGGCACTCGGCGTGAAGTTGGAGCAGGAGCAACTGGACAAAGTATATGAATCCTTCCTCAAACTTGCCGACAAGAAGAAGGACATCAACGACGACGACATCCTGCTGCTGGCAGGTGCCGACCGCACACAGAACCACCGCATCAAACTGGACTACCTGCAAGTGACGAGCGGTGTGGGCGTGAAGGCGGTGGCGAGCCTCGGGCTCAACATTTCGGGCGAAAAGTTCGAAGCCTGCGCCAGCGGAAACGGCCCGGTGGACGCTGCCATCAAGGCGTTGAAGAAAATCGTCAACCGCACCATGACGCTCAAGGAATTTACTATCCAAGCCATATCGAAAGGGTCGGACGATATGGGAAAAGTGCACATGCAGGTGGAATACGACCACCACACCTACTACGGCTTCGGTGCGAACACCGACATCATCGCCGCCAGCGTGGAGGCATACATCGACTGTATCAACAAATTCAAACTGTAGAACCATGAAAACGCTCTTTGACAAAATATGGGACGCGCACGTCGTGCAGAACGTGGACGACGGCCCCACACAACTGTATATCGACCGGCTCTATTGCCACGAAGTGACCTCGCCGCAAGCCTTCGAAGGCATGCGCAACCGCGGTCTGCGCTGCCTGCGTCCGCAACAGATTTTCTGCATGCCCGACCACAACACGCCGACGCACGACCAAGACAAACCCATTGCCGACCCCGTGGGCAGACTGCAGGTCGACACGTTGGCGCAGAACGCGCAGGAGTTTGGACTGACCCACTTCGGAATGATGAACCCGCGCAACGGCATCATCCACGTCGTCGGCCCCGAACGCGGACTCTCCCTCCCCGGCATGACGATAGTCTGCGGCGACTCCCACACGTCGACCCACGGCGCAATGGGTGCCGTAGCCTTCGGCATCGGGACGAGCGAAGTGGAAATGGTGCTTGCCTCCCAATGCATCTTGCAGCAGAAGCCCAAGTCGATGCGCATCACCATCAACGGCCAGTTGGGCTGGGCAGTCACCGCCAAGGATGTGGCGCTCTACCTGATGTCGAAACTGACGACGAGCGGTGCGACCGGCTATTTTGTTGAATACGCAGGCGACGCCGTCCGCAACCTCACGATGGAAGGTCGGCTCACGCTGTGCAACCTCTCGATTGAGATGGGTGCACGCGGTGGCTTCATCGCACCCGACGAAAAGACCTTTGCCTACATCAAGGGACGCGAATATGCACCGAAAGGCGAAGAATGGGACAAGGCACTGGCATACTGGCGAACGCTGAAGACCGACGAAGGGGCTGTGTTCGACAAGGAACTGACGTTCCAAGCCGAAGACATCGAACCGATGGTGACCTATGGCACCAACCCCGGTATGGGCATGGGCATCACGCAGTCCATTCCGTCGCTCGACACGGTGGACGCAGCCGGACAGCCGTCATTCCTCAAGTCGCTCGAGTATATGGGCTTCCGCCCCGGCGAGAAATTGACAGGCAAGTCCGTGGACTACGTCTTTCTGGGTGCCTGCACCAACGGCCGCATCGAGGATTTCCGCGCATTTGCCGCATTGGTGAAGGGAAAGAAGAAAGCCGCCAACGTGACGGCGTGGTTAGTACCCGGTTCGTGGATGGTGCTGCAGCAAATCCATGACGAAGGACTCGACAAGGTGCTCGAAGCCGCAGGTTTTGCCATTCGTCAGCCCGGCTGCTCCGCATGTCTGGCGATGAACGACGACAAGGTTCCCGCAGGCAAACTCGCCGTCAGCACCTCCAACCGCAACTTTGAAGGTCGGCAAGGTCAGGGTGCACGCACCATCCTCGCCAGTCCGCTCGTTGCTGCAGCCGCAGCCGTGACGGGCGTAGTGACCGACCCGCGCATACTGATGTGACACCACCCTTTCCGAACGAAACAAGCATGAAACAGAAATTCGATATCATCCAATCCACCTGCGTGCCGCTCCCGTTGGAGAATGTGGATACCGACCAAATCATTCCGGCACGTTTTCTGAAAGCAACGACGCGCGACGAAAAATTCTTCGGCGACAACCTGTTCCGCGATTGGCGCTACGACAAGGACGGACAGCCTCGCCCCGACTTCGTGCTGAACAACCCGATGTACGGCGGCGAAATCCTCGTCGCAGGCAAGAACTTCGGCTGCGGTTCAAGCCGCGAGCACGCAGCGTGGGCACTTGCCGGCTATGGTTTCCGCGTCGTGATTTCGTCGTTTTTTGCCGATATTCACAAGAATAACGAACTGAACAACTTTGTCCTTCCCGTCGTCGTGAGCGAAGATTTCCTCGCCGAACTCTTCGCCAGCATTCAAGCAAATCCGAAGACCGAAGTGCGCGTGGACGTTCCGCAGCAGACCGTCACGAACTTGGCAACGAACCGCAGCGAGCATTTCGACATCAACGGCTATAAGAAGTATTGCCTGATGAATGCGCTCGACGACATCGATTTCCTTTTAGAAAACAAAGACAAGATAGAGGCGTATGA
>JAFLUS010000136.1 GCA_022508685.1 Prevotellaceae bacterium
CAACAACATAACTAGTGCTATTCATTTTGCATTGAGCCGTATAATCATATGCAAAGGCTGCAAAAGATATCATACAGCAAGTAAATAAAATAAAAAACTTTTTCATAAAAATTAATTGTTTGTCAATTATAATAAAGTAATTAATGCTTGTCCTTCAATGAACCCTGTGTTCATGTACGTGCACAAAAAAGCGCGGACAAAACTCTGTTATATTATCCATTGAGGTCTTCGACTACCTTTCTATCCAATATTTGAGTAGAGCCCACGCACGGAGCGTGAGCGTTTTTGCTTTACTCTTGGATAGAATTGAAAGTGTCGAAGTTTCAATGGTTAAGAATATCAGCGTAACGCTTTTCCAATATGTTCAAGGTGCACGCATTAAGCGCACTTTTTTTATCTCATAGGCTATCGCATTTTAACTTTACGTTGCAAATATACGGAATAAATCTGATTTCAATATACAGTTTATATAAAAATATGAGCAATCATTCACTTTTTTGATAGCATATCCATTGAATTTCATTCACCTCTCGAGCACGTGTACATATAGTATAAGGATGGATGGCGAAGGACGGAACATGCAGTTCATGGCATTGCGAAGCATAGTCAGCAACGCCGAAGAGGAAAGTTTTTGCTTCTGCGAAATAAAGTTCACGGCGTTGAAGAGAAAAGTTACGTTCACAGTGCGAATGATACTGTTCACAATGTGAATGCTACCGTTCACAATGTGAACGTTACTGTTCGCAGTGTGAACGTAACTTTTCGTCGCGACAAAAACAACTTTGTTTTGCCGTTGAAGAAACTATTCTTCGGACTTCGCCCCATTTTCTGTTGCGGAATGCCGAAATGGGCGTTTATAGGAGGTTTTGTGCGTTTTTGGCAGATTTTTGCGGAAAAATGCGCGTGCATGAAAAAAAATGTGTAACTTCGCAGTGTGACTAAAAGCCGATAGCGATATGAAGGACAGCGACAGCATTGTCATCATTCCGACTTATAACGAACGAGAGAATATTGAGAAAATCATCCGTGCGGTGTTTGCCCTCGACAAGGTGTTCCACATTCTCGTCGTCGACGACGGGTCGCCCGACGGAACGGCGGACATCGTGAAGGGGCTGATGGCGACGGAGTTTGCCGACCGACTTTTCATCGTGGAACGCAGCGGAAAGTTGGGACTGGGTACGGCGTATATTGCCGGGTTCAAGTGGGGACTGGAGCGGGGTTACGACTACATTTTCGAAATGGATGCCGACTTCTCGCACGACCCGAAGGACTTGCCGCGACTCTACAGCGCGTGTGCCGACGAGGGCTACGACCTCGCCATCGGTTCGCGCTACATCAGCGGGGTGAACGTGGTGAACTGGCCCATGGGGCGGGTGCTGATGTCGTATTTCGCATCGAAGTATGTGCGGATGGTGACGGGGTTCCACGTGAAGGACACGACGGCGGGTTTCAAATGCTATCGTCGGCGCGTGCTCGAGACGATTGACCTCGATGCCATACGCTTCAAAGGCTACGGCTTTCAGATTGAAATGAAATATACGACCTACAAGTGCGGCTTCCGCATCAAGGAAGTTCCCGTCATCTTTGTCAACCGCGTGGAAGGCACGTCCAAAATGAGCAGCGGCATTTTCTCCGAAGCCTTTTGGGGCGTGATGCGGTTGCGATGGGACGGATGGTTCAGAAAATATCCTCAAGCCAACCATGAAGACAATCATCAATAACGCGACCATCGTCAACGAGGGTCGGCAGTGGGTAGGCGCCGTCGTCATTGACGGCGAATGCATCGCCGACGTGTTCGACAGCCCCGTTGCCGACGTGTCGGACTACGACCAAGTGGTCGACGCGACAGGGCTCTATCTCTTGCCCGGCGTCATCGACGACCACGTGCACTTTCGCGAACCGGGACTGACGCACAAAGCCGACATCGCGACCGAAAGCCGCACGGCTGCGGCAGGCGGTGTCACGTCGTTCATGGACATGCCCAACACGGTGCCGCAGACGACGACACTGGAACTGCTGGAAGAAAAATTTACGTTGGCACGCGAAAGCAGCCGTGTGAACTACTCCTTCTTCTTCGGCGCCACGAACGACAATGCCGCTCTCCTCACCCAACTCGACCCGACGCGAGTGCCCGGCGTCAAGGTGTTCATGGGCAGCAGCACGGGAGGAATGCTCGTCGACAACGACGTGACCCTGCGCCAAATCTTCGAGACTTCGCCTCTGCTCATCATGACCCACTGCGAAGACACAGCCATCATCGAGCGGAACATCGAACAATTCCGCAAGAAATATAAGGGACAGAACGACTTTCCGGTGCGCTACCACAGCCGCATCCGAAGCGTGGAAGCCTGCTATGCCGCCACGGAATGTGCCGTGCGGCTGGCTCGCGAGACGGGTGCACGACTGCACGTGGCACACGTGTCGAGCGAGCGCGAACTGACGCTCTTCAGCGACGACACCGACGTGACGCGCAAGCAAATCACAGCCGAAGCCGTCATTGCCCACCTCATGTTCAGCAGCGAAGACTACGACCATCTCGGTTCACGCATCAAGTGCAATCCGGCAGTGAAGACGGTGGAAGACCGCGAAGCACTGCGCGAAGCACTGGCGACGGGAGAAATCGACATCGTCGCTACCGACCATGCGCCCCACATGCTGCGAGAGAAGGAAGGCGGAGCCTTGCGTGCCGCTTCCGGAATGCCCATGATACAATTCTCGCTCGTCGCCATGCTGGAACTGAGCGACCAAGGCTACGTGACGCCCGAGCGCGTGGTGCAACTCATGAGCCACAACCCGGCGTTGCTCTACCGCATCGACCGCCGCGGCTTCATCCGCAAAGGCTACTATGCCGACCTCGTGCTGGTAGACCCCGAAGCCAACTGGCAGGTGCTGACGGGTCGCTACTACACCAAGTGCGGCTGGACGCCGATGGACGAGCGCACCTTCAAATGGAGAGTGCGACGCACGTTTGTCAACGGCATGACGGCATACAGCGACGGCATCGTCGTCGACGGCATACGCGGCATGGAACTGAAGTTCAACCCTGCCGACTGACGGATGGTGCACGACCGAACGTATGCCGTTGCCGACCTCGTCGGGTACGTGAACTGGGCATATTTCCTCCATGCGTGGCACATGCCGCAGAACGACCATGCGGCAACGGGTGAAACCCGCAATCTGCAGGCCGATGCACGGCGCGTGCTCGACCGACTTGCCGACAGCATGGTCATCCGCACGCGAGTGGCGGTGCTGCCCGCAAATGCCGACGGCGACGACATCGTGCTCTGTCTCGACGACGAAACGGAACTGCGGCTGCCGATGCTCCGCCAACAGACGCCCGACGCCGAAGGGTACTGCCGCTGTCTTGCCGACTACGTGATGCCGCAGAAGAAGAACGAACGCGACACCGTCGGTGTGTTTGCCACATCCGTCGCATCGTCAGTGCCGCCGTGTCAGACGGGCGACGACTACGAATTGCTGTTGCGGCAGACGCTCTGCGACCGACTGGCGGAAGCCGCAGCCGAACGTCTGCACGAGGAAGTGCGGACAAAGTTGTGGGGATATGCTCCCGCCGAGCAACTCAGCATGGCAGAACTGCACGCCGAGAAGTTTCAAGGCATCCGACCTGCAGTGGGTTATCCATCGCTGCCCGACATGTCGCTGAACTTTCTGCTCGATGCCGTGTTGGACTTTTCGCAAATCGGCGTGCGGCTCACCGAACACGGAATGATGCAACCCCACGCATCGGTGAGCGGACTGATGCTCGCCCACCCACAGGCTCGCTACTTCGCCGTAGGCAGGATTTCGGAAGAGCAACTCGCCGACTACGCACGGCGACGGCACATGGCGGTCGGCACGATGCGGAAGTTCTTGGCTGCCAACCTATGACGATGCACACCTCATGATGTTGAACGATAATAATAGAATCAGTGTTATTTAGAATACTTATCCTCCTGTTCGTCCTGCTCATCGTTCCCGATGTGTACATGTACAGCGTATATGTGCGCCGATGGACACGTCGGTGGGTATGGCGGCTGCTGACGTTCCTTCCCTCCGTCCTGCTGTTGCTGTACATGCTGTGGGTGCTGCACAGCGACGACATGCACGTGGAAAATCAGGTGAAGGTCGGCCGGTTCATGGTCATATTCCTTGCCGTCACCGTGCCTCGCTTTCTCTTTACACTGATTGACGCACTCGGACTGTTGGGACGCGGACTCTACCGACGCACCGTGCGCATCGTGGCAATGACGGTCGCCCTGTTCGCCCTCATCGTGCTCGGATATGGCTACTTCATCGGCCGCCACCGCTATGTGGTGAATGAACAGACCATCTATTTCGACAACCTCCCGAAGGCATTCGACGGATACCGCATCGCGCATTTTTCAGACCTGCATATCGGTACGTTCAGCGACAATCATCAAGACGACATCGCCACCATCGTGCACTTGCTCAACAGCCTCAAGTGCGACGCGATATTGTTTACCGGCGACTTGGTCAATTACGAATCACGCGAAACGGACGGCTATCGTCGCCTGCTCAGCAGTCTGAAGGCGACCGATGGCGTTGTCGCCGTCATGGGCAACCATGATTATAGCATGTACATCAAGACGTTGACGCCCGAAATGATACGTGCCGACGTGGCAGAACTGCAACACCGCGAACGCAGTTATGGTTGGCATCTGCTGTTGAACGAAAACCGCATCGTCCGGCGTGGCAACGACTCCATAGCCTTTATAGGGACGGAGAACGACGGCAACCCGCCATTCCCGCGTCTGGGCAACCTTGCCGTCGCCACGAAAGGACTGCATGGCGTGATGCGTGCCGACGACAAGGCAAATGCCGCAGCCCCCTCGCACACATTCTCTATCCTGCTGACGCACGACCCGACGCACTGGCGGCGCAACGTAGTGCCGGAAACCCACATCGACCTCACGCTCTCGGGACACACCCATGCCGGGCAGTTCAAAGTATTCGGGTGGTCGCCCGTCTCGCCCGTTTACGGCGAATGGTCGGGCATCTACAAGGACGGCACGCAAGTGCTGAACGTCACCGACGGCATCGGTGCCGTGATGTTCCCCTTCCGCTTCGGCGCATGGCCCGAAATCGACGTCATCACGCTTCGGCGTTCACATTGATTTTATCCCATTCCTATCGTATGAAATTCCTACTGACACTGCTCTACAAAATCTATTCTTTCTGCATCGCGTTGCCACTCTTCATCGTCTGCACCGCACTGACGGCATTCACCGTCATCGTGGCAGCCTTCTGCGGCGACCCGCACGTCATCGGCTATTACGCACCCCGACTGTGGTCGCGCATCACCTGCATCCTCTTCCTCATCCGTGTGCGCGTCGAAGGCAGAGAACAACTGCGGAAAGACCAGTCGTATGTGTTTCTGGCAAACCATCAAGGCTATTTCGACATCTTCCTCGTCTACGGCTATTTGGGACACAATTTCAAGTGGATGATGAAGGAATACCTTCGGAAGATGCCGCTGATAGGCATTGCGTGCGAAAAATCCCAACAAATCTACGTCGGCGATTCGCGTTCCGCCATTCAGCACGCCGTTGTACAGGCTCGGCAAACGCTGCAAGGCGGTATGTCAATGGTGATTTTCCCCGAAGGCACCCGCACCTTTACGGGAGAAGTCGGCGAGTTCAAACGCGGTGCTTTCATGTTGGCAAGCGAAATCGGACTCCCCATCGTGCCCATTACCATTGACGGCTCCTTCCGCGTATTCTCACGCAAAGCCCGTTCCGTCAACTTCGGCACGCTGACGATGCAGATTCACGCCCCCATTTCTGCAGAATACTACGGCAGCCGTCCCACGAAAGTATTCATGCAAGAGGTGCACGACATCATCGCGTCGCCGCTATCCAA
>JAFLUS010000137.1 GCA_022508685.1 Prevotellaceae bacterium
AACTATCCTCTCCGGCAGGCAATGACGTAGATGATGACGGGAGCACCGAGGAGGGGCGTGACGGCATTGAGGGGAATGACGCCGGCATCGGCGGGAAGGACGCAGAGGAGGTTGCAGAGGAGGGCGGCTGCCGAACCGGTGAGGAGGGTGAGCGGAAGCAGCGGTTTGTGGTTTTCGGTGCCGAGTGCAAGGCGGGCAATGTGGGGCGCACACAAGCCGATGAAGCCGACGGGACCGCAGAAGGCGGTGGCAATGGCTGTGAGAATGCCCGTAATGAAGAGCAGGGCGGTGCGCAGCCGACGGATGTTGAAGCCGAGGTTTTCGGCATATTCTTCGCCAAGCAGCAGGGCGTTGAGGGGTTTGATGAAGAGCATGCTGCCGCTCAGACCGAGCAGACTGACCATGGCGAAGCAGGGCATCTGCTCCGTACTGACGCCGCCGAAGTTGCCCATGCCCCACACGACATAGGACTGCACGCCTTCTTCCGTCGCGAAGAAATTGAGGAGCGAAATGGCGCTCGATGCCAGATAGCCTATCATGATGCCGACGATGAGCAGCATGACGTTGTTGCGCACGACGGTGGCGGCACCGAGGATGAGCAGCATGACGAGCATGGCGCCGAGGAAGGCTGCCACGAGAATGGCGATGAAGCCGGTGAGGTTGAAACTGCCTACGCCGACGCTGCCGCCTGCCAGCAGCATGACGAGGGCGACGCCGAGGCTGGCGCCGCTGTTGATGCCGAAGATGCTCGGGCCCGCCAGCGGGTTGCGGAACGCCGTCTGCAGCATGAGTCCGCTCACTGCCAACGATGCACCGCACAGCATGGCGGTGATGGCTTGCGGCAGGCGACTTTCGACGACGATGTAGCGCCACGAAGGCTTGCTGCCTTCGCCTCCGCACAGAATGTTCCACACGTCAGTCGCCGGAATGCGGACGGCACCGGCAAGAAGGTTGGCTACGAAGAGGGCAACGATGAGGCTGCCGAGCAGGAGAAAGCAGACTTTCGCGCTGCGGTGGCGGGCGTCGGAGGGTGAGGTGTAGGGGGACATGGTGGGTCGGTCGGTGTTTTATTCTATGCGGACGAAATAGTGCGGTGCACCCAGTTGGAGGTCGGGGTGCCCGATGGTGATGAAATCGCGCAGCAGGAGGTCGGGACGGAAGGGCGTGTCCTCGTGAAACGTGTTGCCGTAGGAGTTGCAACCATAGACGTTGCCTTTCTGCCACACCGGCAGACGGCTGTAGCCCTGATGTTCGGACGCAAGGCTGCGGAGCGTGAGGGGTGAAGGTGCGTTGTAGCGGAGCAGCCAGAGGTCGGCATCGGCTGCCTGCTCGAACACGGATTCGAAGGCAAGTGCCAGACTGCCGCTGTGCGTGTCGGCTGCCCATGGGTAGCGCAGATTGGCATCGGCTATCAGGCGTCCGACGGTGCTGTGGCCTCCGGGCACGTACCACACGCTGCTCATCTGCTTGTCCATCAGTACGTTGGGACGATGTGCAGAACGCAATGCCAGTTCCTTCAGTCGGCAGTATTCGGTTTCGACGGCTGCGAAAAGGCTGTCGGCCACGTGCTCTGCTCCGAACAGGATGCCGTAGTAGCGCATCCACTCGGCTCTGCCCAACGGCGAGGTTTCCATGTAGTCAGCCGTTTCGATAATGGGGATGTCGAGTTTTTCCAGTCTGCCATACCCTCCGCTGTTCTGGAACGGCGAGAGGAAAATGGCGTCGGGCTGGAGGTCGAGCACCGTCTCGAGCGCAGGCGACATGCTGCTGCCGCAATCGGCGATGCGGCCTTCCCGACAGCGTTGCTGCACGGCGGGGAGGTGCATGTAGGGCAAGTCGCAGATGCCGGCGATGCACGTCAGCCGTCCGAAATCCTGCAGCAGACGGCAGTGTGCGCTCGTGGCGATGACGCTGTGCTGCAAGGGCGTCCGCACGACGGTGCCTTTCGGCAAGTCCGTCGGCAGAGGATTGTCGCTGCCGTCGGGCGCCGTGCGCGGCACGAGCACGTAGGTGTGGAGCGTCTTGCCTTCGTTCCACGGGTCGGCAAGGTCGACGGTCGTGTAGCCGGCGTGGCGCACGATGGTCAGGTGCTGTGCATGGCGCAGTTGCAACGTGTCGCCGCCGGCGTGAGCCGACCTGCCGTTCTGCCCCTTGCACGAAAGCAAGGAGCAGACGGCGGCGAAGAGCAGGCTGCCGAGCAGTGCTGTGGTCGATGTGCGCGTCATGAGCGTGGTGCGATTATTTTGCAGTGGTGAAGAAGATGACTTGCGGGTCGGCACCGCAGTCGAAGGTCGTGACGAACGAGCCGTCGGCCTTGTAGTGGTTCACGTAGCCCGGAAGCGTGTAACTGGTGTAGCCGGTGTCGGGGTCTTGACGTGCAGAGGCTACGAAGATGTCGCCCGTGGCGGGGTCGGCACCGATGGCTTGCGGATAGTAGAGTTCTGCGCCTTCGAACGTGAGCGGCGTATCCGTGCCCGCCGTGATGTCGTAGCATGAATAGGTTTTTGCTGCACGTCCCCAAGGGGCATAGATGCAATAGATTTTGTTGCCCGACACACTCATGGCTGTGGCATCGGCAACGCGCGTCACGTTGTCGTTGGCATTGAGACGGCGCACGCCCGCATCGACTTGATTCCACGCAGCATCATACGTTCCGTAGTCGAGGAAGTAGACGTCGTCGCCCACTGCAACGACGTCGACAGGGTTGTTGGTCGCGTCGTTCTGGATGAGGGATGAGGTGTTGGTCGTCAGATTGTATTTGGTGATGGAACCTCCGCCCATGCCGTAGTTGCTGTTCGCCACATACACGCGGTCGCCCACCACGGCGATGCCTTCGGGATAGGAACCGACGTCGAAAGTGCGCACGAGTGCGAAGTCGACGGTGTCGATGACGGCAACGCTGCCTTTTCCGGTCGAACCCGACGTGCCGAAGAGCGTCACGTAGATGCAGCCGTCGGCAGCAGCAATCTCGCGAGGCGAAATGCCGCGTTGCGTGCCCATGAGGGCGGGAAGGCTGATTTGCTTCACCGACTTCATGGTCGTCTTGTCAACCACTTCCACCGTGTTTTCGCCGTTGACCACGATGTAGAGTTTGTTGCCGTAAATCTTCGCCGTGTTGGGCGTCATGCCGAGGCTGCGGCCGTTGGCTGTGGTGAACATTTCCTGTGTAGCCACCTTTGTCAGCGCATTGTAGTAGGTGAGGTCGCCATACATGCTGTTGTTGAAACTGCCCGTGCAAAGGACGAGCACGCCGCTGCCTTCGCTGAGGGGAGGAGTCACGCCACCGCCTTTGCCGTTGTCATCGTCGTCACTGCAGGCAGTGAACATCGTTGCGCCCAACATGAGGGCGGCAAGTGTCAGAATTTTCGTTTTCATGTTGCTTTTTGTTTGTTTAGTGTGAATGATTGTCAGATTGTATATTCATTCTGTGCACAATGAATGATTTCGAAGTCAGTATTTGAAAGTTGCTTGCGCAGTGCTGGAAAGTTTCGACCACAGTGTGGTCAATATCGACCGCAGTGTGGTTGATATTGTTCACAGTGTGGTTAACATTGTTCACACTGTGGTCGAAAGTTTTGTTTGCGATGTTTTCATTTTTATATCGGGGATGTAGAAAGTTTAGAATGCGTACTTGAGCGAACATTGCCAACTGCGGCCGGGCATGGGATAGAGCCGCACGATTTCGTATTGGCTGTCGAACAGGTTCTTCACGTCGAAACGGGCTTCGAGGCTGTGCTGCCTCCAACGGAACGTGCGGTAGGCAGTGACGCCCCAGTCCGTGTATCCATCGATGTCGGTGTCGGGCAGATGTTCCTTGTTGACGTAGCGACGACTGACGCCGGTGGCATGGAGGACGACGTTGAGGCAGGGATTTTCGTAACCGACGGCCATGCTGCCGGAGTGGAGCGGCACATAGGGCAACTGGTTGCGGTAGTAAGGCGACGACTTGCGCGTGCGGTTCTCTGCCTGCTGCAGGCTGTAGTTGGCTGCGAACGTGAGGGCGTGGCGTCGGGTGAAGTGGTGACGGGCGTTGAGCGTGGCGTCGATGCCGACCACCTGCACTTTGCCGAGATTGACGTTCGTCCATATAAACATGTTATAAGGCACTGCCAAAATCTTGTCGGTGATGCGGTTGAGATAGCCGTCGGCCGTCATCTGCACCGACGATTGCCGCCCATAGGCATGCCGCCACGTCAGTCCGGCATTGTACTGATGCGTCAGTTCGGGACGCAGACTGGTGCTGCCGAAGTGGAAAAAGTAACTTTCGTTGAACGTGGGCGCACGGAATATACTTTTATAAGATGCGCGCACGTAGAGGTCGTGCGTCGACGACGGAAACAGGCGATAAGCCAACGACAGCGACGGCGAAAGGCGGTCGAAATCGCGTGCGCCGTTTCCCTCTGCCTCGTGGTTCTGATAGTCGGAATAGAGCAGCCGACCCATCATCGTGAGACGCGGACTGCTGAACTTGGCTGTGAGGGACTGCAGAATGGTCTGGCGGTCGGGGCGCGTGTCGGTCGGCAGGTCGCTGCGCAAGTCGTTGTAGACATAGTCGGCGGCATAACTCAACGCCCACCGCTCAGACGGGCGGTAGAGCACGACAGCCGACGTATATGCCTCGTGCTGCGTGTAGTCGGCATCGTTGACGAGTCCGTAGACGGGGCCGTTCTTATATATGGACTCCGCCCGATTGTACTTCGCCATCCATTTGAGCGAAAAGACGGGCGAAAGGACGGCAGTGTAGTGGAGTTGCCCGAACGCGTTGCGGTCGTGCAGCCGTTCGTGGCTCACGTTGGTGTAGTAGCGCACCTGCCCGGGCAGTTGGCGGCTGTTGTCGTAGTAGTAGACTTTGGCACCGATGCGATGCTGCTGCGACGGCGTCCACAGCATGTTCACCTCGCCGTGCCCCGCACTCATGCGGCTGTTGGTGCGCCGTTCGCGCGTCACAAGATTGATGTTCGTCAGCGTAAACGGATAATCGTTCTCGGCATACGTATATTCGCCTACGGCAGACAGGGCAATGTGCGGCGTGATGCTCTGTTCGTAGCGCAAGAACGGACTGGCATAGCCGAACGAACCGACGCGCATCTGCGCCGTCACGTGCGGACGGCAGTCGTCGGTCGGCAGTCCGACCGACTGGATGGAGAGCAGTGCCGGCGTCGTGGCATGGCGTGCGGGAATGAAAATGTCGTCGTTGTCGCCGACCGTGAGCGTCAGTCGTGCCACGTTCTCAAGCGAATAACGCGCCACGTCGATTTCGCCGCTCTGACACTCGCTCAGCAGCACCCCGTCGTAACTGACGCCCGTGTGCTGTGCGCCGAGTCCGCGCACCGACACCGTCTTCATGCCGCCCATGCCGCCATAATCGCGCAGCGTGATGCCCGGCAGGCGGTGGAGCGCGTCGGCAAAATCGGTAACGCCCTGCGTCAGAAACTGCGCACGGCCCAGCACATGCGTAGGCGCAGTGGCGCTGACGCCGCGTCGAACCACGTCGGCATCTACATCCACTTGCTGTAACTGGTGCGTCTTTCCCGAAATCGTATCGGAAGGACTTTGTGCACGGCTGCATACGACAACCATGCCGACGAGAGCGGCAAGAGTCAGCCTCTTCATTCTATCATAGACTTTGTTCGTGTCTTTCCTCGAGACAACGATTCAACAATCAACGGACGGCAGGTTTTCTGACTTACTGTCGGTGCAAAGACCTTCCCGAAACTCCGCAGCGGAGATTTCAGTGGCGCGACTCAACATGTTTGCACCGTGAAAAAACAGTTTACAGCAGCGGGACTGTCCGGGATTTTCACTCGGTTCCCTTTTTCATCACACAGCGTGTGAACCGCCATTGCGCTGCAAAGGTACGA
>JAFLUS010000138.1 GCA_022508685.1 Prevotellaceae bacterium
CGACAAATTTGTCGGAAAAATCGTGGCGTTACGGAAAATTTACGTAATTTTGCAGAAATAAATCATCTTTTGTACAATGGAAAATAGGGTTTCGGGGCTCAAGGGACGCCTCATTGCAATGAACTTTCTGGAGTTTGCCGTGTGGGGCGCCTACCTCACGTGCATGGGCAACTATCTGGGACGTGCCGGACTGGGCGACAGCATTGCGTGGTTCTATGCCATTCAAGGCATCGTGTCTATCTTCATGCCCACCATTATGGGTATCGTTGCCGACCGCTACATGCAGCCGCAGCGCGTGTTCGGGCTGTGCCATTTCCTTGCCGGTGCAGCCATGTTGGGTTGCTGGTGGATGGGGCAGTCGGCGGGTGTCGGTGCCGAAATTCCGAACAAGGCAGCGTTCATCGCCCTCTACACCATGAGCGTGGCGTTCTACATGCCGACCATTGCACTTGCCAACACGGTGGCGTTCACCAGTCTGAAGCAAGGTGGATATGACACGGTGAAGGACTTTCCACCCATTCGCGTACTGGGCACGGTGGGCTTCATCGCCACGATGTGGTTTGTGAATTGCGCCGTATGGCAGGACGGAAGTTTCACGTTCACGTTCGGCGAAAACGATTGTAAATTCCAATATACCTATATGCAATTCTTCGTGTCGGGACTGCTCAGCCTGTTGCTGTGCCTCTACAGTTTCACGTTGCCGCAGATACCGATTGAGCGCAAGCCAGCCACGTCGATGATGGAGACGTTCGGACTCAATGCGTTCAAATTGTTCAAGACGAAGAAAATGGCATTGTTCTTCATCTTCAGTGCATTGCTCGGCATGTCGCTGCAAGTGACGAACGGCTATGCAGGCCCGTTCATCACCAGTTTCAAGGGCAGTGCGGACGAACTCATCGCCAACTCGTTTGCAGCGAACAACGCCACGTTGCTCACGTCGATTTCGCAAATCAGCGAGGCACTCTGCATTCTGCTCATTCCGTTCTTTCTGCGCCGCTATGGCATCAAGGTCGTCATGCTGCTCTCCATGCTCGCATGGGTGTTCCGCTTCGGGTTCTTCGGCATCGGCAATCCCGCCATGCCCGGCGTGACGCTGTTCATCCTGTCGTGCATCGTCTATGGCGTCGCGTTCGACTTCTTCAATGTCAGCGGTGCGATGTTCGTCGACCAAGAGTGCAGTCCGTCGGTCAAGGCATCGGCACAGGGGCTGTTCATGCTGATGACGAACGGCATCGGGGCTACGATTGGCACGCTTGCGGCAGGAGCCATCGTCAATCGCTACTGCGAATGGAAGGACGGCTATCTGCAAGGCGACTGGCAGACGTGCTGGTTCGTCTTTGCCGGCTTTGCCCTCGTCGTGGCGGTGCTCTTCGCCATTTTCTTCAAATATAAGCATCAAAAAGCCTGAACATACATCTTACAAACACATTCCGACAATGATAGCAAAATTCAGAATGACCCTGTTGGCAGTGCTGCTCATCGCCATGGCAAGTGCTGCATTTACCTCGTGCGACGGATGCAAATCCAAAACCGAACCGGTTGCACCCGACACGCTCGTGACGGAACCGCACGCTGAACCGGCACCCGCGCCGCTCAACGAATTGCGCGGCACCGTTGGCGAAAACACCACCATGCACGTGCTGGAACTGATACAGGAGGACGGCACGGCCGTCGAACTCGAACTGGTGAATGCTCCCGCCATGGGCGGCATGGAGGTAGGCGACGAAATGAGCGTCATTTGCAACGAAATCGACGGAGAGATGACTGCAGCCCTTGCCGTCAACATCACCGCCTTGCAGCACCTGTGGTCGATGCGTGCCGACGACGGCCGTCTGCAAAGTCTGGAAATCGACCCCAAAGGTCGTGCCATTACCTACAACATGTCGCCGGCAAACTACGACGCGTGGGAACTGCGCGACGGCATGCTCCTGCTGCACGATTCGCAGAATGCGACAAAAGAAAACGTGGCACTCACCGACACGTTTGAAATCCTCATGCTGAGCGACGATTCGCTCGTTCTCGGGCAGCACGACCGCTCCCTGCCTTTCCGACGCGACAACTAACCCCTTATCCATAAGAATATCATGAAGAAACAAATCCTCATCCTCGTTGCGGCGCTGCTGTTGCCCGTAGCAGTCAGTGCAAAGAAGAAACAGACGCAACCCAAGACCGACCGCGAAGTGTGGGTCGACATCATGTATCAAATGGCAGAACCCGTGCTGCGCAATATGGCTGAAGGCAAACTGCAGCAGGTCATGACGCTCGAAACGGGCGGACTGGAACTGTCGCCCACGTGGGACAACCGCGACAAGAAAGTGAGTTACATGGAGTGCTTTGCCCGACTCATGGCGGGACTGGCACCATGGCTTTCGCTGCCCGACGACGACACTGCCGAAGGACTGAAGCGCAAGCAGTTGCGCGAATGGGCACTCAAAGCCTATGCAAATGCCGTCGACCCCGAATCGCCCGACTATCTCGGCTGGCGTTCGGGCGGACAGACGCTGGTCGATGCTGCCTATCTCGTGGAGAGCCTCTATCGTGGCTACGACGCCCTGTGGGTGCCGCTCGACGACGTCACCAAGCAGCGCTATATCAACGAAATCAAGGGACTGCGTCGCTACGACCCTCCCTACACCAACTGGATACTCTTCGTCGGCATGGAGGAGGCATTCCTCATGTACGTCGGTGCCGACTACGATGCCTTCCGCATCAAGATGGCAGTGAGCAAGGCTGAAGAATGGTACATCGGCGACGGCATCTACAGCGACGGCCCTTCGTTCGCGTTCGACTACTACAATGCCTTCGTCATTCAGCCCATGTACACCGAAATTCTGGAAATGGTGGCTGCCCGTCGTCCCAACGACACCTACCTCGTGCGGAGCAAGGGCGACAACCGCAACGGCGCCGGAAAGCGCGTAGAGGAAGTGCGCAAGCGGATGCAGAAATACTCCGTCATTCTCGAGCGCTTCATCTCGCCCGAAGGCACATTCCCCGTTGTCGGTCGCTCCATTCCCTATCGCATGGCAGTGTTCCAGCCATTGGCACAACTCGCATGGCGCAAGCAATTGCCCAAGGAACTGACGAACGGACAGGTGCGTGCCGGCATCACGGCTGTTGCACGCAATATGTTTGAACGTGCCAACAACTTCAATTCGCAGGGCTTCCTCACCATCGGCTTCGTGGGCAACCATCCCAACGTCGCCGACTGGTACACCAACAACGGTTCGCTCTACATGACGTCGCTGGCATTCCTGCCGCTCGGACTGCCCGCCGACGATGATTTCTGGACGGCACCTGCCGAAAAGTGGACGTCGAAGAAGGCATGGGAGGGCGACGACTTCCCGAAAGACCACAAGTGGGACATCAACCGCCAGATTCTCTATTGGGAATAACGAACTTGTAACATCATTATATCACTCAATCATTCAACAATCATGGCAAATCCATTTTCACTCGAAGGAAAGAACGCTTGGATTACAGGCGCTTCCTACGGCATCGGCTTCAACATTGCGAAAGCCTTTGTGGCAGCCGGCATCAAGAACATCATCTTCAACGACATCAACGAAACGGCACTCCAACGCGGTCTTGACAACTACAAGGAGGCAGGCATCGAGAACGTCCACGGCTACGTGTGCGACGTGACCGACGAAAACGCCGTGAAGGCACTCGTTGAGAAAATCCATGCCGAAGTCGGACAAATCGACATCCTCGTCAACAACGCCGGCATCATCAAGCGCATCCCCATGCACGAAATGAAGCGTGCCGAATTCCAGCAAGTGATTGACGTCGACCTCGTTGCACCCTACATCGTCAGTGCAGCCGTGCTGCCCGAAATGATGGAACGCCGTGCCGGCAAGATTATCAACATCTGCTCCATGATGTCCGAACTCGGACGCGAAACCGTCAGCGCCTATGCTGCCGCAAAGGGCGGTCTGAAAATGCTCACGCGCAACATCTGCTCCGAATACGGCGAATACAACATCCAGTGCAACGGCATCGGCCCCGGCTACATCGCTACACCGCAGACGGCTCCGCTGCGCGAACGTCAGGCTGACGGCAGCCGTCATCCGTTCGACTCGTTCATCTGCGCCAAGACACCCGCAGGTCGCTGGCTCGACCCCGAAGAACTGGGCGGTCCCGCCGTGTTCCTCGCTTCCAGCGCATCGGACGCAGTCAATGGCCACGTCCTCTACGTCGACGGCGGCATCCTTGCCTACATCGGCAAGCAGCCGTAATCACCACAGCCTATTCATGAAAAAAGCCTGCAACGCACTGAGCGTTGCAGGCTTTCTCGTTTTGCAGTATGTGTAGCCGTCGGCTTAATCCTCGATGAGGTTTTCGCCCGTCATGTCAGCCGGCTGCGACAATCCCATGATGTGGAGAACCGACGGAGCCACGTCGGCAAGACGTCCGTCGCGCACCTTCGCCGACTTGTTGTCCGTCACGTAGATAAACGGAACGGGATTGAGCGAGTGCGCCGTGTTCGGCGTTCCGTCAGCATTGATGGCATTGTCGGCATTGCCGTGGTCGGCAATGATGACGACCTCGTAGCCGTTCTGCTTCGCAGCCTCCACCACGTCGTGCACGCAGTTGTCAATCGTCTTGACAGCCTTGACAATGGCATCGTACACACCCGTGTGGCCAATCATGTCGCCGTTGGCAAAGTTCACCACGATGAAGTCGTACTTCTGCGTAGCGATGGCTTCGCAGAGTTTGTCCTTCACCTCCGGAGCCGACATTTCGGGCTTGAGGTCGTAGGTCGGCACCTTCGGCGATGCCACGAGAATGCGGTCTTCGCCTTCGTATGGCGTTTCGCGGCCACCGTTGAAGAAGAAAGTCACGTGTGCATATTTCTCCGTCTCAGCCGTGTGCAGTTGCGTCTTGCCCAACGAACTGAGGTATTCGCCCAGCGTGTTGTCGACGTTCTCCTTGGGGAACAGCACGTGCACACCCTTGAACGACGCATCGTAAGGCGTCATGCAGTAGTATTGCAGTCCGGGAATCGTCTTCATGCCCTGCTCCGGCATATCCTGCTGCGTGAGCACGATGGTCAGTTCCTTCGCGCGGTCGTTGCGGTAGTTGAAGAAAATCACCACGTCGCCCTCTTGGATGCGGCCGTCCACATTGGCGTTCACCAGCGGCTCCATGAATTCGTCCGTGTTCTTGTGCTCTTCCGTATCCGTGTCGTAGCAACTCTGCACGCCTTCCACCATGTCCGTCACCTTGCGACCCTTGCCTTCGACCAACTGGTCGTAAGCCACCTTCACGCGCTCCCAGCGCTTGTCGCGGTCCATTGCATAGAACCGACCGATGATGCTCGCAATGTGACCCGCCGATTGGTCGCAATGCTCCTGCAGCATCTGGATGAAACCCTTGCCGCTCTTCGGGTCGGTGTCGCGACCATCCATGAAGCAATGCACGAACGTGTCAGCCACGCCATATTCCTTTGCCAAGTCGAGCAACGTGAAGAGGTGGTCGAGCGACGAGTGGACGCCACCCGTCGACGTCAGACCCATCAGGTGGATGCGCTTGCCCTGCTCCTTCGCATACGAGTAAGCCGCCACGATTTCGGGGTTCTTGCGGATGGAACCATCCTTGCAGGCGCGGTTGATTTTCACCAAGTCCTGATACACCACGCGACCGGCACCGATGTTGAGGTGACCCACCTCCGAGTTGCCCATCTGTCCGTCGGGCAGTCCCACGTTCTCACCGCTTGCCTGCAACTGCGAATGCGGATTTTCCGCATTCAGCATGTCCAGATAAGGCGTCGGCGTGCGGAAAATCACGTCGCCCTCGCCCTTGTTACCAATTCCCCATCCGTCGAGGATCATCAATAATGCTTTCTTTGCCATAA
>JAFLUS010000139.1 GCA_022508685.1 Prevotellaceae bacterium
AACATGCCTACATTGTTCCCGGACTGGGCGATGCTGGTGACCTCGCTTATGGTGGAAAATTGTGACCACACAATGAAAACAATGTGATATTGAAAAAGCGGAATGTACAACGTAGTACATTCCGCTCATTGTTTGTCCGAATCTAAATTGGATTACTTCTTCGTCGTTTTCTTCGTTGCCGGTTTCTTCTCAGCCTTTGCTGTTGGTTGAGCCGTAGTTTCAGCCATAGCTTTGGCGGGAGCGGCTTTCTTGGCTGGTGCTTTCTTCTTCTCGGCAGTCTTTGTTTCAGCCGGCTTCAATTTGGCAAGTTGTTTCTGGAGTTTTTCAATCTCCTTGTCCTTGCGTTCAATTTCCTCACCTTGGTTGCGGATAGTGGTGAGCAGCGAATTGAGTTCTTCGTTGTCGATGTCGGCAGGGTAGAGGGTGTTGACGCGATTGATGAAGTCGCCCAGAATGTTCATGTAGTTGGTGAACGCATCGTAGGGATTGTCGTAGATTCCACGATTGAGACCTACGCTGGCAGGCTTGGTCGTCATGAAACGGAAATTGTTGCTGGCTTGCAGATAATCCCAGTCTTGCTTGATGCGACGGTCGGTGCAGATGCGCACGCGGTCGGCTACGCTGTACAGTTTGTTGAAGGCTTCACGCTGCATGACGTTGCCCAGCCAGCATGACGTGTCGCGTTCTTCATCCACCCAACTTACGTTGTAAGGAACGTCGAGCGCACCTACGGACTTGCCTTTGGTACAGAGTTCGGTCGGTGTGGAGAAAGTGATGCCACACTGACGTGCACAATCGGGCAGGGCACGCAGGAATTCGAGAATGTTGGACGACAGCGGTTGGAAGATGCCGAGTGCGGAGAGTTCCATGAAGATGTTGATGACTTGTTCTTCTTCCGGCAGTTGTGCAATCCAGTTCATGTAGGTGTCAGCATAGAGCGGATATTCATCCCATTCCGAATTGTTGAAACGCAGTGAAATGTCGTCGCTAAGTTTGTAATCGCGCAACAGGAGTTTGAGGTTGGGATTGAGTGCGCAGTGGTAGATGAAGTGCGGCGACTTCCATCCCAATACATGCTTGGCTCCCTCGGTCAACATTCCCTTGAAGCCCATTGCGGCTACTTGCGCACCGATTTCATCGCTATAAATGAGTGATGAGTTGCGGAATACCTTTGGTGTCTGTCCAAAGATTTCTTTGATTTTGTCGCGCATGCGCAGCGATTCTTCGCGGAAACTGTCTTCGTTGGCGAGTGCTGCAAGACCATGGCTGTAGGGTTCGCACAGGAATTCTACGCAACCGGTGCTGTTGAGTTCCTGCAGGAGGTCGATGACTTGCGGTGCGTGGAGTTCAAGTTGTTCGAGTCCTACACCTGAGAGCGAAATGGCAACTTTGAAGAACTTGTCGTTTGCGCGTGCCATGTCGATGAGTGTATGGAGCGCAGGAACGTAACTGCGTTCAGCAATGTCGTTGATGGAACGCTCGTTTTCGTAATCATCGTAGTAATAGTGGTCGCGACCGATGTCAAAGAATCGATAACGTTTGAGATGGATGATTTGGTGCATCTCAAAGTAAAGACATATTGTTTTCATATAGACAATGAATGTTGAATGGTTAACGATTGAATAAAGGAATTAGTGATAGTATTTTTCGATGGTGAGGTCGTAGAGACGGCGGATGCGCTGTCCGACTTTTTCCCATGTAATTTCGTTGACCTCCTTCAGACCCTCTTCCTGCAGATATTTGAAGAGGGAAGGATTGGTACAAATCGAGTAGATGGCGTCAGCCATGGCGTGGATGTCCCAGTAGTCGGTCTTGATGACGTTAGTCAGGATTTCACCGCAACCCGATTGTTTCGAAATGATGGACGGTGTACCGCATTGCATGGCTTCGAGCGGTGCGATGCCGAAGGGTTCGGATACGGAAGGCATAACGAACACGTCGCTGTCCTTGTAACATTCGTACACCTGTTTGCCACGCATGAATCCCGGGAAGTGGAAGCGGTCAGCGATGCCTCGTTCTGCCACAAGATTTATCATGGCGTTGAGCATGTCGCCCGAACCAGCCATGCAGAAACGAATGTTTTGTGTGCGTTGCAGCACCAATGCGGCTGCTTCGACGAAGTATTCGGGACCTTTTTGCATGGTGATGCGTCCGAGGAAAGTCACCACCTTTTCCTTTGAATGGTCGGGACGCGGAATGTCTTGCAACTCTTGCGACAAGGGATAGACGGCATTGTGCATGGCAAAGACTTTCGACGGGTCTTGGTGGTATTCGTTGATGACGGTGCGGCGTGTGAGTTCCGATACGCACATGATGCAGTCGGCGTGGTCCATACCGTTCTTTTCAATAGAGTAGACGGTCGGGTTTACTTTGCCGCGTGAACGGTCGAAGTCGGTAGCATGCACGTGGATGCAGAGTGGTTTTCCGCTGACCAACTTGGCGTGTACGCCGGCAGGGTAGGTGAGCCAGTCGTGTGCATGGATGATGTCGAACTGCTCTGCGCGTGCCACTACACCTGCGATGATGCTGAAATTGTTGATTTCGTCGTGCAGGTTGCCGGGATATCCTCCTGCAAACTCCATACAGCCCATGTCGTTCACGTTCATGTATGAAAAGTCTGCATAGATGTGGTCGCGGTAGCGATAGTAGTCTTCCGGTGTCATGTAGTCGGGCACACGCGATTTGACATAGTCGTAATCGTGTCCGCGATAGACGATAGGCACTTGGTTCATGCCGACGATTTTGAGGAAGCGTTCTTCTTCGCCGCAGGGTTTAGGAAGGCAGAAAATAGTTTCCATATCGTTCTGCAGGCTCAGTCCCTTTGTGATGCCGTAGGAAGCAACAGCGAGTCCGCCATAGATTTTGGGTGGGAATTCCCAACCGAACATAAGAACTTTCATAACTTTGTTCTACCTCCTTATTTATAGATTAAACATACGATTGAAAAGTGTGTAGATGCGGAGTGCCTCCGACACGTTGATGGCAAACGACAGTGCACCACGTCCGTGGAATGGCGGGTTGCCGTCGAACAGTTCAGGCAGTGTGCCGATGGCATGGAAATTCATTTCCTCTTCCAGTCCGACGAAGATGCGGTCCATGAACGACAGGGATGTCTGTCCGTAGATGTGCATGCAGGTTTCGAGATAGAATCCTGCCAACCATGGCCACACCGTACCTTGATGATAAGCCGCATCGCGTTGCTGTTGTCCGCCTTCGTAGATGGGGTTGTAGCCACCGCTCTTTGGCGACAGGCTGCGGATGCCCTTGCGTGTGAGCAATTCCTTCGTACAGATGTCGAAGATGCCTTTCTTTTCCGCCTTTGTCAACGGAGAATAGTGGAGCGATGAGGCAATCAGCATGTTGGGGCGTACACTCCACGAAATGTAGTTGCCGTCAATGTAGTCGAGCAGATAGCCGTGTTCGTTCAGGAAGGTTTCTTTGAACGATGCGCCGACGGTTGTTGCCAACGTTGTGTATTTCTTGGCTTCGGCAGTCTGTTTCTGACCTTCCAGCAATTCAGCGTGGAACATCAGTGCATTGTACCACAGCGCATTGATTTCAACGATGTAGCCGGAACGTGGCACGACTGGTCTGCCGTTGACATAGGAATTCATCCATGTCACGGCCGTGTCGCGTCCGTTGGTGTAGAGCAGTCCGTTGTCGTGCAGGAAGAGATTGGGGTGCTCTCCCTTTTGGATGAATTCGATGATGTGCTGCACTAATTTGCCATATTTTTCTGCCGCCGCCTGCGGAGAAACGAATTTTGCATATTGCTGAACACACCATGTTGCCCACAGCAGCACGTCGGGATGCTCCATTTCATATATCTTGACGGATACGGGACGTTCGTTGATGAAGTCGTCGATAGCCTTTTCTGCTGTTGCCATGGCTTGCTCGAAGTACTTCACTTCTCCGCAGGAGAGCGTCAGTCCGGGCAGGGCGATGAAAGTGTCGCGGGCACGTGTCTTGAACCACGGATAACCAGCGATGATGTAGTGCTCGCCTTCGTTTTCATAATGGAATTGGTGAGCCGCGTTAATCAGGCATTGCGTGAAACTGTCGCGCGAGGTATGGACATCCACTTCCTCGTCGAACAACCTTTTGGCTGTGCGGGTCGACAGTTCTTCCACGCCGGCAGAGAAGACGATGCTTTCGCCTTTCTTGATGTTGAATTCAAAATAGCCCGGCACGTACAAATCTTCCAAGTACTCGTAACCCAATTCCAGTTCGCGCTGATACTCGATGCCGTGATGCCAGCAAGGTTCGAAATGCCATTCGTTCTTCTTGCTTACCTGCATGTAAAGGTCGGGATACCCATCGTACATCCGTGTGCGGATGCCGTTGTCACAGAGGTCGTATTCGCGACGGGCCGTAGCGTTCTCGTGCGTCAATTTGTTTACGCTACGGAAAGCGAGGAACGGACGCAGGCGCAACGTGGTGACGGAGTGGGCATCCAGCAGCGTGTAGCGAATCAGGATGCGGTTGGCAAAGTGTTGGAACACTTTTTCTTTTTTCAACACTACTCCGCCGACACGGTAGATGGTCGTAGGCACTTTGTCCCATTCACATTCGCGGATGTACTTATGTCCGTTTGGAGCATAGACGCCGCCTTGATAGCGATGGAGACCCAGATTGAACTCTACGCCATGTTGGATGACCGTTTCGTCGAGCGAAGAGAGCAACACGTGGTTCTCGTCGTCGATTTGTGGCACAGGCACCACCAACAAACCATGATATTTTCGCGTATTGCAGTCTACTATCGAAGAGCATGAATACGCACCCGAACGATTGGTTCGCAAGATTTCTTTTGGCAAAGATTCCTGTAAGTTCGTCATCAGGGTTTTGTCGTAACGTAAATAACTCATAGTCTTTCTTGATATGTTTTTTTAAGGATTTGAAGATTCACTCTTCTCGGATAGATTTAAGTTTAATTCCCCAAAGTTAATCGTTTTTTGTGATAATGTCAAAAGAATCCGCGTAAAAAGTAATAAATTTTGTATAGATTCTCTCTCATTCTGTCAAAAATGTGCTGAATAACATATTTTTCGCAGAAATTTGTTTGCCGTTTGCTCAAAATCCAGTAACTTTGCACCGTTTTTGGTAACGATACGACGGATGTGCCGTCAGAAGCATGGTAAAAAGAGAAATCATATCGACAACGGAACTGCCTCAACGCATCAAGGAATTCATCGTGCTGCTCACGTCTGAGCAACGTGATGAGTTCAATGCCCATGTATCCGTGCAGCGGTATGCGAAGAACGACCTCATCTATGCCGAAGGCGATGTTTCCACCCACATGTGTTTTCTGCTGAGCGGAAAAGTCAAGATTTCCAAAGTCGGCATCGGCGGACGCACGCAGATAGTACGTGTCCTGAAACCCGTCGAATATTTTGGGTACCGCGCTTATTTTGCCCAAGAGAATTATGTGACGTCAGCATCGGCATTCGAAACCTCTGTCGTCTGCAAAATTCCCATGTCGCTCATCGATAAATGGATGCAGGTCAACATTCGGCTTTCTCTCTTTTTTGTTCGCCAATTGTCCGTTTATCTTGGCGATTCCGACCAACGTACCGTATCGCTGACTCAGAAACATATTCGTGGCAGACTTGCCGAAGCATTACTTTTCCTTTACGACCGCTATGGCGTCGAAGCCGACGGACAGACGTTGGCGATTCGTCTGTCGCGTGAAGATTTGGCAAGCCTCTCCAACATGACGACGTCCAATGCCATCCGTA
Source organism: Prevotellaceae bacterium (assembly GCA_022508685.1). GTDB lineage: Bacteria > Bacteroidota > Bacteroidia > Bacteroidales > Bacteroidaceae > UBA3839. Next base: position 5,736 of record JAFLUS010000139.1, read on the forward strand.
CCTTGTCCACCTTTGCAGCCGAAGGACTGATAACGGTCGACAAGCGCACCATTCGCATTGACCAACTTCAGCAGTTGGAGAAAATTTCGCAAATGGGTTAGGA
>JAFLUS010000014.1 GCA_022508685.1 Prevotellaceae bacterium
CGTGTATACGCAGACTGCAGTCTCGAAATGTGAAAACTATAGTCTTTTTTTGACGCCTCCGAATAGGGCGAAAAGACTATAGTTTTTTGCGTGTTTGGCATGTCCGTTTTCGCGCCATCTGTGCAGCAATACCATTGCTGCCTTCTTTCACATACATATATTTATACACACGCACGCGCGCGAAGAATGGCGGTTCGGACGCGCTGCGTCTGCACATTGAAAAATGCAGTGTGCAATGATTTCGACAAAAGTTTGCACAATTCGGCAAACGATGTGTAAATTGTTGAAATTTAACGATTTTTAAGTCTTCCATAAAAGATAAAAATGCTAATTTTGAAGTGAAAAAGAAGCCCGAATTTGCAACGTGTGCAATAAATTGCACAGAACGGACGGCAATGTGCGGCTACAGACACGAATTATGCGACAATAACCAACAGGAAAGGAACGAAACGATGATAATGAACCGATTTCTGAAGCAGACCTCTTTCGACTCGATGGAGGATTTCAGACAGCATCTTGAATATACCATCCCCGAGAACTTCAACTTCGCCTACGACGTGATGGACGCGTGGGCGGAGGAGGCTCCCGACAAACTGGCGCTGCTGTGGACCAACGACAAGGGCGAGGAACGCCGCTTCACGTTTGCCGACATGAAGCGCGAAAGCGACCGCGTGGCTGCCTATTTCCACAGTCTGGGCATCGGCAAGGGCGACATGGTGATGCTGATTCTGAAACGCCGCTATCAGTTCTGGACGAGCATCATTGCGCTGCACAAAATCGGTGCCGTCGCCATTCCCGCCACGTTCCTGCTGACGGCGAAGGACATCGTCTACCGCTGCCAGCGTGCCGACATCAAGGCGATTGTGTGCTGTGGCGACGAGGAAATCGTGGAGCACGTCGACCGTGCACTGCCGCAATGTCCGTCGCTGCAGCAACGCATCAGCGTGGGACCTGCGGTGCCCGAAGGCTGGGAGGATTTCGAACAGGGCGTGGCACAGGCGGGCGAATGGAAAAAGCCGGAACACCTGAACGCGTCGACGGACTACAGCATCATGTACTTCACGAGCGGCACGAGCGGTGAACCCAAGATGGTGATGCACGACTACACGTATGCGCTCGGCCATCTCTCCACGGCGGCGTTCTGGCACAACCTGACGGAGGACTCGCTCCACCTGACGGTGGCGGACACGGGATGGGGAAAGGCCGTATGGGGCAAACTCTACGGGCAGTGGATTGTGGGGGCGGCGATATTCGTCTACGACCACGAGAAGTTCACGCCTGCCGACATCCTGCACAAGATGGAGCACTACGGCGTCACGTCGTTCTGCGCACCGCCTACTATCTACCGCTTCATGATTCGCGAAGACCTGTCGAAGTTCGACCTCTCGTCGCTGCACTACTGCACCACAGCCGGCGAAGCCCTCAACGGAGCCGTGTACGAAAAGTTCCGTGACGCGACGGGCATACGGCTGATGGAGGGTTTCGGACAGACGGAGACGACGCTCATCCTCGGCACGTTCCCATGGATGGAACCGAAGCCCGGCTCGATGGGTGTGCCCAATCCGCAATACGACATCGAACTCGTCAAGACCGACGGAACGCCGGCAAAGGCGGGCGAAGTGGGACAAATCGTCATCCGCACCAACCGCCGCAAGCAACTGGGACTGTTCTGCGGCTACTACCGCGACGAGGAACTGACGAAGCGCACGTGGCACCAAGGCCTGTACCACACGGGCGACCTCGCCTACTACGACGAGGACGGCTACTACTGGTTCGTCGGACGTGCCGACGACGTCATCAAGAGCAGCGGCTACCGCATCGGCCCGTTCGAAGTGGAGAGCGCGCTGATGACCCACCCCGCCGTCGTGGAATGCGCCATCACGGGCGTGCCCGACGACATCCGCGGCGAAGTGGTGAAAGCCACCATCATCCTCGGCAAGGAATGGAAGGACAAGGCAGGCGACGCGCTGGTGAAGGAACTGCAAGACCACGTCAAGCGCGAAACGGCACCCTACAAATATCCGCGCGTCATCGAGTTCGTCGATGAACTGCCCAAGACCATCAGCGGCAAAATCCGCCGTGTGGAAATCCGCGAAAACGACCGCAATGACACACGATGAACAATACTATATAGAAGAAGGGAAACGCTATTGGCAACTGCAAGACATTCCGCACTGCATTGCCGCCTACGACGCAGCCATCGCCCTCAATCCGCAGAGCCCGGCCGTCGAACTGAAAGCCATGGCGATGCGCATCCTCAACTTCTACCACAAGGACATGTACAATCCATAGGACAACCATGCATCAACTGAAAGCAACATACAGATACGAGTTATTATGGCAAAAATGAAAGGCACCATCGTCGTCGACACCGAGCGGTGTAAAGGTTGCGAACTCTGCACCGTAGCCTGCCCGCTCGATATCATCACCATGTCGGCCGCCGTCAACCACAGAGGCTACCCCTTTGCCCAGCAATCGGGCGAAGGCTGCACCGGCTGCACCTCGTGTGCAATCGTGTGTCCCGACGGTTGCATCACCGTTTACAGAAGAAAGGAGGAAACGCAACCATGAACGAAACATCCGAAGTCGTACTGCTCAAAGGCAACGAAGCCATTGCCAAAGCCGCCTACCGATATGGCTACGACGGCTATTTCGGCTACCCCATCACGCCACAGAGCGAAGTGCTCGAAACCCTTGCCCTCGACAAGCCATGGGAAACCACCGGCATGGTCGTGCTGCAAGCCGAAAGCGAAGTCGCCTCAATCAACATGGTCTACGGCGGCGGCGCCAGCGGCAAGTGCGTCCTGACCTCGTCGTCAAGTCCGGGCGTCGCCCTCATGCAAGAAGGCATCTCCTACATGGCAGGGGCTGAAATCCCCGGACTCATCGTCAACGTCGGACGCGGAGGTCCCGGACTCGGCACCATCCAGCCCGGACAAGCCGACTACCACCAAGCCGTCTACGGCGGTGGAAACGGCGACTACCACTGCATCGTGCTCGCTCCCTACAGCGTGCAGGAAATGGCCGACCACGTCGGACTCGCCAAGGAACTCATGTTCAAATGGCGCAATCCCGTCATCATCCTCTCCGACGGCGTGATTGGGCAAATGATGGAAAAAGTCGTGCTGCCCCCGTTCCACCCCCGCCGCACCGACGAAGAAGTGCGGCAGCAATGCCCATGGGCAGCCAACGGACGCGGAAAGGAAGGACGCCGACCCAACATCCTCACGTCGCTCGACCTCGACCCCACGCGCATGGAAACCCACAACCGCCACCTGAGCGAAAAATACAAGCAGATGGAACAAGCCGAAGTGCGCTACGAAGAATACCACACCGACGATGCCGAATACATCATCGTCGCCTACGGCTGCAGCGCACGCATCAGCATGAAAGCCATCGACCTCCTGCGCCACGAAGGCATCAAGGCAGGCCTTCTCCGCCCCATCACCCTCTGGCCCTTCCCCGAACAGCGGTTGGCAGAACTTGCCGAACAATGCAAAGCCATGCTCACCGTCGAAGCCTCCGAAGGACAAATGGTGCGCGACGTCCGCTATGCCGTCGCACGACGCTGTCCCGTCGCCTTCTACGGACGCAGCGGCGGAATGTTGCCATCGCCCGACGAAGTTTATGAATCACTAAAAGGAATGCTGTCATGAACAACCTCGTCTCACCCACATACCAAGTAGCCGGCAAACCACGCCTGCTCAACGACAACACCATGCACTACTGCCCGGGCTGCAGCCATGGCGTCGTCCACAAACTCATCGCCGAAATCATCGAGGAAATGGGCGTCGAAGACCGCACCATCGGCGTCAACCCCGTAGGCTGCGCCGTCTTCGCCTGCAACTACATCGACATCGACTGGGTCGAAGCCGCCCACGGACGCGCACCCGCCTGCGCCTCGGCACTCAACCGCATGTGGCCCGACCACCTCGTCTTCACCTACCAAGGCGACGGCGACCTCGCCTGCATCGGAACGGGCGAAACCATACAAGCCCTCAACCGCGGCGAGAACATCGCCATGATATTCATCAACAACGCCATCTACGGCATGACCGGCGGACAAATGGCACCCACGACGCTGCTCGGCATGAAAACCGCCACCTGTCCCTACGGACGACAAGCCGACCTGCACGGCTTTCCGCTCCACATCACCGACATCGCCGCTACGCTCGAAGGCACCTGCTACGTCAGCCGACAAGCCGTCGACACCGTCGCACACATCCGCAGCGCCAAGCGTGCCCTGCGCACCGCCTTCGAAAACGCACTCAACCGTCGCGGAGCCAGTTTCGTCGAAATCGTCTCCACCTGCCCCAGCGGATGGAAAATGTCACCCGTCAAGGCCAATCAGTGGATGCAAGAAAACATGTTCCCATATTACCCGTTAGGAGACCTCAAAAATGACAAATGAAATCATCATATCCGGATTTGGCGGACAAGGCGTCCTCTCGTTAGGTAAAATCCTCGCCTACGCCGGCATCATGGAAGGCAAGGAAGTGAGTTGGATGCCCGCCTATGGCCCCGAACAGCGCGGCGGCACCGCCAACGTCACCGTCATCATCAGCGACCAGCCCATCAGTTCGCCCATCGTCAACCGCTACGACACCGCCATCGTGCTCAACCAACCCTCGCTCGACAAGTTCGAGCCATTGGTAAAACCCGAAGGCACCCTCATCTACGACACCTACGGCATCCTCACGCCGCCCTCGCGCACCGACATCCGACGCCTGCACATCGACGCCATGCAAGCCGCAGCCGACATGCAGAACGCCAAAGTCTTCAACATGCTCGTCCTCGGCGGTCTGCTCCATGCCTGCCCCATCGTCAGCATCGACAACGTCGTCCGCGCCCTCCGCAAGGTGTTGCCCGAACGTCACCACCACCTCATCCCCGTCAACGAAGCCGCCATCCGCCGCGGCATGGAACTCATCCAGCCGTTGTCGTAAATCCGTTCGGTGCATTGAGGCATCTAATCGGTGCGTTTGAACATATACAAAACAGCGGAAGTAACTTGCAAGTTGCTTCCGCTGTTTTGTATATCGGCTTGTGTCTGTGCTCAAAATCCGTATGCGTAAGAGCGAAAATTCGCACGCATCACAGAAAAAATTACGACGCATCAGAAAAAACTTGCGATGCGTCGAAAAAAAACTTGTGACGCACACCAATTTTTCAGTACTCGCGAAAGGAAAAAAGACATCCTTTGTTATTTTTCTTTCAAGAGATTTGGCAATTCTAAAGAATATCCGTACCTTTGTCGCACCAGAACCCGCCAAGCCTCTCAACGATGCTCAAATGTGCGGGTCGTTTTTGTTTATTGGCATATATGAACATAAAAATCCCATTTTCAAAACCTTACACTAGCCCATCCGACCTCGTAAAATTATTAAAGGAACGTGGTTTAGCCATCACAAATGAGATGAAGGCTCAAGACTACCTTCAGCATATCGGTTATTATCGGTTGTCTGCCTATATGTATCCATTCTTGCAGATGCCAAAACATTTGCATCGCTACAAACCTGATGCATCCTTTCAAAAAGTGATGATGCTCTACCGCTTCGACAAAAAATTACGGCTGCTCATCTTCAATGAAATTGAAAAGATTGAAGTAGCCGTACGCAGTGCCATTGTCAATGTGGGTTGTGAGATAACCGGCAATTCATTTTGGATGACGGATGGTAAGAATTTTGTGAACCAAACGAAGCATACACAGACCATGCGTTTGATAGACGATGAACTGCGCCGTTCACGTGAAGAGTTTATCGTACATTTTCAACAAACCTATTCCAACAACTATCCTCCTGCTTGGATGTTATCAGAAATTCTTCCTTTTGGCGTAATGACCAATATCTACAGCAACATCAAGAACATGCGCATCAAGAAGAAAGTGGCACAGCAGTTTGGATTGCAAGTTGCTCCTTTTGAATCGTGGTTGACGATTGTAACGCTAACACGTAATTCATGTTGTCATCATGCCCGCGTGTGGAACAAGCAGAATGTCATTCGCCCTATGGTACCTCATCGAATGATTTATCCTTGGATTACATGCCCTACGGATATGTTACGTATCTATTTTGATTTGTGCATCATCAAATACTTTCTCAACATCCTTTCTCCAAACAACGACATGACAGAAAAATTAAAGTCGTTGCTTGCGGCATTTCCGGATGTTGACATTGCAGCAATGGGATTTCCCCAGACATGGGAAAATGAACCATTGTGGCAATGACACTTTCATTTCAGTCGGTCAACTTTCGCCGCAGTAGTCGAGCAATTGGCTGAAAACGGGGTCGAGACGCAGGAGGGCGGGGTTGCCGACGAGATAGAGGCGGTGCATGGCTCGCGTCATGACGACGTTGAGTTTGCGGTCGATGGTCATGCCGTCTTCCTCAAATACGTTGTCGGTGAGGAAACGCAGTTGGTAGGGACGCTGAATGGTGAAGCCATACACAATGACTTCGCGCTGACTGCCTTGGTATCGTTCGACGGTGTCGATGGTGATGCGGTGGAGCGGATGGTCGGGCGCAGCATCGGACACGTGGGCGGCAATGGCTTGGCGCACGGCTTGTATCTGATTGCGATACGGAACAATGACGCCGATGGTTCGGGAAGGGTCGAAGGAGGATGCAGCGCGATAGACATCGGCAACGATGCGGGCGATGAGGTCGGCTTCGACGGGATTGACTTTGTCGGAGGGTGCATGCTGCGGACGTTCGGAGGGTATGAACGTAAGGCGTTGGCTGTCGGCAGATGCGAGTTGGTGAGGCAACGGCACGGGTTGCAGACGTCCGCCATAGAAGGCACGATTGGGAAAATCGGCAATGTCGATGTGCATCCGCCCCTGATGGGTGAGCATGTAGCAGGGTGCACCTTGCCGCAGCATCCGTTCGAAGAAGGAATGGCGGCAGTCGGTGAGCCCGATGCCACGCAGCGAGGGTTCGTCGACGCGCGACTGCGACGGCGTTTGCTGCACGACGGCCGGCAACTGCTTGTGGTCGCCGATAAAGACGAACTTGTCAATGGCTGGCGTCTGCGCGTCGTCGGCAGTGGCAGCGCAGAGGAGCGACAGCAAATGGGGTTCGAGCAGTTGGGAGGCTTCGTCGATGATAGCGAGGGAGAAGTGCTTCATCTGCAGCAGAACGGAGGCGCGGGCGGAAAAGGCTGCGGTCGTACCGACAAAGACGCGTTGCTGACTGATGAGCGCACGGACGTCGTCAATGTGGGTGCAGGTCGCCAACTGATTTTCCAACAGATAGTCGCGATAGGGTTCGGCACAGGAAAGCGGCTGTCCGAGCCGGATGAAGGGAATATCGTGCTCGACGAGTTTACTGCAGATTTCGTCGACGGCACGATGGGTGTAGGCGGCAAGCAGCACGTTGGCAGCGGGGTCGCAGAGGTGTTCGCGCAGAATGTTGAGCATGGCGAAGGAGGTCTTTCCCGTTCCCGGCGGGCCGATGACGAGAAAGATGTCGCGGGCTTGCTTGGCTTGCAGCACGAGGGGATTGAATGTGCCATAATCGCCTTGCAACTGCTGACGGGCGTCGCTGACGGGCGGGCGTTGCGCGAGCAGGAGTGAGCGACGATGGGCAGGTGCGGTAAGAAAAGCGTGCATGGCGCGGTAGAGCGACGAGTAGGCAGACTCCATGAAGTCGTGCTCCATTGCCCAATGGTGGCGGTCGTCGGTTTCAAAGACAAAGTGGCGGGTCTGCGGCGCACGCAGCATGAGCGTGATGCGGTCGCCTTCGAACGCAGCAATCGTGGCTCGCATGACGGGCGTGCACCGGAGGTCGGGTTCGGCATCCGTCGGATAGGGATAGAGCACGACGATGTCGCCCAAACGGAAATTGGGAGCAGCCCCGATTTCATCATCGTCGTCGACCGACAGCACGACGCGGGAGATGGATGTGCCCTCGCCTTCCAACCGCTGAATGCACAAGGGGCAGAGGATGTTGCCAGCCATGCGTTTCTCCTCCAACGTGGCGTGCCACGCCGAAGCAAATCCCGAACATTCCTTGGTGCGGTTGCCGAGTTTGGAAAGCAGATGCTCGGTTTGGAGGAAACGCATGAAGCGGAAAAAGTAGTCGCGTTCGAGCGGAGTGGCTTGCGCAATGGGCTGAAGCAGTTGGCGCAACTGCGGTTCGACATACATTCCCCACAATCTGTCGGACACTGCCAATTGGCGCAAGTCGGAGGGTTGCAACGTCGTGAGCAACTGCAAATCGCGGAACGGACGGCCGCCGCCGGCTGTGGGTTGCGGCGGAAGTGCAAAGGAAAATTCGTTGGCAACCAACTCGTTGCGGATGCGGACGGCTTCGAAGAGTTGGGCAGGTGCGGCACCGACCTTAATCAGTCCCTTCGGGTATTTGGAGTAGAGCAGAAAGGTGTTGATTTCGTCGTTGCGCAAGCGAAACTGGTAGTGGAGCATCGCCTGATAGAGCAGCAACTGCACAAAGTGTTTCAGTTGCGGACGGATGTTGTCGGGACGAATGGGAAACTCGCTTTTGCCCGATTTCTGCTCGACGAGAATTTTCATGTCGTCTTGCAGCAAGTCCATACGGCCCTGAATACCGAGCAGTTCGCAGAAGAACGTGGGTTCGACGACGCAGTGCTCACGTTGGAAGGCGGAAACTTCGGTCAAACCTCGCTGCACGGCTGCACGAATGTGTTGCTGCTGCCGCTGCGCCTCGCCGTGGAAATCGGATTGCCACTGCTCCATTGACGCAATGGCGAGGGAATTCTGGCGGAAGAAGTCGCCGATGGTCTCGCGATAGGTGCGGGGCAGGTCGGCATCGTGCAGTTCTTCGTCGAGCATCTGGCTTGCCAAGTTTCCGAGCACGATGGCTTCGCTCTGCGGAGCAGGCTTCAACTTGTTCAGCAGATGCAGAAGTGGCGAATGGGCATAGGACTCGAAACAGGAGGCAATGGCGGACACGTCGACCAGATAGTCGGGTTCCACGATGATGAGTTCGGCAACGTAGTAACCGCCTTGCGCCTCATCGGCATCTGCATCGCCCACCCGACGGGGGCGCACGATGTTGAGTTGCATATTCCTTTGCAGCAAGGCGTGCAGATAGGTGCGGTCGCCCATGCTGCAACGTTCGTCGTCCTCACGATAGCAAATGCGGATGGGCGTGCTGTCTTCGCCGTCGGGGCGCGCAATGATAAATTGTTCGTCGAACGACTGCACCACCACGCGCAGATAGTCGGCACGGACGCTGCCGACGACACGTGCCGATTGTTCCAGACTTTGCGGAAAACGCTTTTGCAGGTCAACGGGAATGGGCTCGTCCGTCAGTCGGCTCGTCAGTTCGCACAAGGTGCGCAGGTCGTAGAGCATGCAGTGCTCCAACGTCTCCACAGGCGTCGTCGCCACTCTGCCAACATGGCCACGAAGGTCGTGCACACGTCGGGCGAAGGCGTCGTCGGCAGCAAGTCGTTCGGCGAGCAAGAACTCAAGTTGCGAGAACAGACCGGAGAACACCAGTTCGCAGTCGGCAGTCTGTTCGTCAGCCACACGCCGAAGCACGCCGCCCATCACTTTGTACGTCGCCTTGACATCGGCGCGGGCTTCGGTCGAAAACCATTCCAAAAGGTCTGCAAAATGTTCCATACGCAGCATATAAAACGGCAGGAGGGGAGGTGCATAGGCTCTCCCCTCCTGTTACGACAATACGGACAGGTTAACGAACTCTGAACTTCTGTCCGTTCTGAATGTAGATACCGGGGTGCAACTGACGGCGGTCGGTGGTGGGCAGACGGCGGCCATCGGTGGTGTAGATGGCTGTCGATTCGTCGCTGTCACGACGTACACCAGAAATTGCAGACGGAACGACTGTAGTGACGCGCAGAATACCTTTTGAGAGGTCGGTGTCGTCCCAATACAAGCCTTCGTCAACGCTGATGACGTAGGATGCCAACGTCGGCGTACCGCTGAAACTGTTGGCTTGCCACAGAATGATAGAGTCGCCTTCCTTGAAGTTGATGCTGGCAGGTGAATAGATTTCAACGATACCATTCATCGTCAGACGACCCACGTTGGTCAGTGCCGAACCACCTGTAGTGGAAGCAGTTGCTCCACGACGTGCACCAATCACGAGGCGTGAACCGGAATTGAAGGTCACGTTCTTACCGCCGACATTGAGCGCACCCGTAATGGCAGTGGCGTTGCTACCGACGTGCAGCGTTCCGTTAATCGTGTAGGATGCGTTGTTCAACGTGTTGCTGCTGGAGGTTACACCCATCAGCGTGGCGTCTTTGGCAACCGTTACGGCACCCGTACCGATAGTGGCACCGCTGGAAATGAGGAGCGTACCTTCGTTCACACGAATGGCACCCGTGTTCTCCCACTTACCGCTGACGGTCATCGTACCATTGCCGACTTTCGTAAACATCGTGGCTCCACCCGTGACTTTTCCGTCAAACTTGAAGTCGTTGTCGTTTCCGACTTGCCAAGTGTTGGTGCCACTGCTGCCGTTGTTCGCGAACGTGCAATAGCCACCGAGGTTACCTGCACCGGTTACTGCACCGATGCGATAGGTCTTGCCCGAGTTGAGCACCGAGAAATTGGCAGGGATATTGAACGTAGCCTTCGGTGCACCACTGCCGTTGTCGAGCGTGAACACGCGACCGCTCGCACCATTGTCGGCTGATTCGTTGTAAGTTGCACCTACGACAACGGTTCCTTCAAATTCGGTCAGGTTGAACTGCAGCGGTGTGCGCGTAGCATAGTAAGTGCCCGAACCCGAACCACCTTTTTCCGTAGCGCAGTAGATAGTGATTTGTCCGTCGCCAGTGATGCGGTTGGACGATGTGGCACGATTGACGGTCGTGAGTGCCGCACGTGCGCCGGATGCAACATAAATGGGGGTTGCAAGGAATGCCGAACCGACGAGCGCACCCGTACCGCTGAGCGTGACGGTGCGTGCATAGGCTGTACCATAGTCAAACGTACCGGCTGCCACTTCCAATGCCGTCGTGCTGAGCGAACCTTGCATGGCGAAGCGTCCCGAACCACGTTTGATGAGGGTCGTACCCGTGATGTTCTTCTCCATCGTGAAGGTGTTGCCGTTGTTGATGACACCACCCTCTTCGCTGGCGATAGTGATGGGGCTGCCCATCTTCACGTCGGCTGTGGTTTGGAGCACGGCTCCGTTTTCGATGACGAACTTGCCGATTGATGTCGTCACACCACCGAGGTTACCTTGTGGCTGTGTAGAGTTCGACAGACTGGACACGCGAGTGATACCGCCACGCAGGTAGTTTCCGTCAGTGTAACTGTGGTCGCCACCCATAATGACCGTACCTGTGTTTTCCTTCACGAACTGACCTTCGGTGATGGTTCCGGTTCCGTTGACGGTGTATGCCTTCGTGTTGTTGAATACGACCATACCTGCCGGCAGTTCCGTTCCGTCAGCCAAGGTGACGGTGAAACTCTTTGCGTCGTCGGTGAAGTTCACCACGTCGCCTCTGACGAAGATGTCGGGCGTCTGTGTGGCATCGTCTACAAGACAGAAGTTCTCCGTCGAAGCATAGTCCCATACGGACGACTGACCGCCGACCCACATGATTTCGCTGGCGCCGCGAACGGTGCCGAGCACGAGGTAGATGTCGCCGTTTTCCTCATGTTCGAGGCTGGCTTTCAGGTTCGTCACACCTTCGATTTTGATGCTTGCCAATGCACCTTCAATTTCGTCGGCATGACCGATGAGGTAGCGTCCGGCTTCGAGCGTTTCGCTTCCGGCAGCCTTGTGTTCAACGATTTCGATGACAGGCATAGAGTATGCCGGACCATACGTCCACGTTTTCTTCTCTATCTTGAGCAACGGCGTGACGAAACGGTCGGCAGTCAGTTCGCCGCCGTCGGAATAGACGTCGAGCACGAGGCGGCTACCGAAGTTCATTGCATAGGATGTCGATGCCGTGATGACACCGAGGGCATTTTCGCCACCGGGACGCACCACCGACGCATAGTCGGCTGCGAGCGACTTGAAGGTGGCAGAAGCAGCAAGGCTGTTGAGTTCGGCAAAGCGGTTCAACCATACATCGGAATTGGCTGCCGAACCTCGGAAGATAATGGTTCCGTTCCACACGTCGGTCTTGCCCGAATACGTCATGTCGGCTGCAGGCAACGACAGGACGCCGTCACCCTGCTTCACTACGCGGGTTGCACCCGTGAACGTGCCGCCCTCTACGGTGCAAGTATGGTAAGTATAGTTAATCGGCGTCGCCTTTGTCGTCGTGTTCGATGCAGCCGTACCTTCAACCAACGACGGCACGTAGAATGTAGCAATATATGGCGATACATTGCCTGCAAGATTGATTTGCGTATCATTCATTTCGCACACGATGACGTGGTCGTTGCCCATGTTCGAAGTGATGCTTTCGCCGTTCTTGACTTCGCGGCGACCGGTCATAGTGAGTGGCGGCGGTGCTTGCGTAATGCCTTCCAACTCGCCCAAGAAATACGATTTGTGAGGCGGTTGGTTGTAACCCATGCTCTGCCATACCATCGCATTGCGATACTGGTGGTCGTGCCACAGCGTCGGTATGCGCCACTGCGTGCTGATAGGCGTCGTGTAGACGAGAATTGCCGTGTTGTCGCTCTTGCGCATCACCAATTCTTCGCGCCAGTCGCCCCAGATGTCGGCAATGGCACCCGGATTGTTCTTCGACCAGTTGCTACATTTTGAATCAGGGAAATTCCAACGGCCGGCACCGGCAGGTTTGTAAATGGCACCATAGCCTTCCGTACCCGGGCTGTCGAAATACTCGTCGAGCAAGTCGCCGTCCCAGTAGATGCGTTGGTTCAAGTCGCCCCAACTGATGAACGCGTCGCCACCGAGTTCAGAGATGAACTTGTCAGTCACGGAACTAATCCATCCCGACGACACACTGCGACCCACGCTGCCCGGATAGGCATTCGTGAAGTTGCCCATCAGCGCACGGCCGTCGTCGCCTCCGGCATCGTGCTTCACGTAGATTTGTCCCGTTGCGGCATTGCGGAAGTTGAAACCGCCCGGATAGTTTTCCAAACAAGCGAATTGTTCCGAATACTTGCGATAGGGGTCGAAGTCCGCGCAGTGCTGCGCGTCGCCGTGGCCGTAGCCCGTCGTGTTCAGACCCTTACCATTGTCGTCGACAACCATCGAACCGAAAATGATTTCGTCGCGGCCGTCCCAGTCCACGTCGCCAATGGCATAGTTGTGATAACCCTGCCCTTGCCACGGCCCGCCATTCGTCATTTCCCAATACCAACGCTGCGTCAGTTTGTGCGTCGCTGGGTCTACATCGTAAGCCGCAAACTTGTGCTGCGTATAGGCACCACGCCCAAGGAAGATGCTCGCCTTGCGACCATCGAGGAACGGCGCACCAAAATAGTGCTTCGTCGAGCGGTGACCCACGATGCCCGAGCCCCACCAACTGTCCGTTCCACGCGTGAGCGGATAATCCATCCACAGCGGATGGCTCGCCGGACCGATTTCGTAAGGCTTACCCGTAGCACCTTCCAGATAAAGCAGATATTCGTTACCCGACGACGTGTATTCAATACCATTCCAACGCGTATCGACCGACGCATCACCAATCAGTTGCGTCGTTCCGTCCTTATAGTGAATATAGGCATTGTCCTGAATACGCAGCAACACCTCGGCCTTGCCGTCGCCGTCCCAGTCGTAGCATACGCAGTCCCACTGCTCGTCGGCACCCGACAGCATGTTCGGGCCCAAGTCAATCCACCACAGGCGGTTACCCTTGTGGTCGTAGCAGTCCAACTGATGGAACATCGTCTTGTTCGACAAATCCGTTACAGCATCGCACGGACGTTTCACGATGAACTCCACCACGCCGTCGCCATCGAGGTCGCCCAACGAAATATCGTTCAACGTATAATGGCTGTTGGCGTCATTGCCGTTGCGGTCGGTAGCGCGCGCCACGGGAATCGACAGCATCGCGTTGTTCCAGCGCTTCACGGCAGCACATTTCTCGCCTTCCACGCCACGCACCACCGGTGCCACCTGATACGAACTGTTCGCTCCGCCCGCCGTATGGCGATAGTTGGAAACCTCCAACCCTTCGGCAATCAGCGCCCCGTCGCAGTACAAGTTATACACCACGTCGTAGTATTCTTCACCAAACACGCGCCAACTCACAAGGTTGCCACCACCTTCGTTCGAAGGTACAGCCACGAGTCCGCGGTCCAATTTGTCAGTCACACGCTGTGCCCACACCGACGACGTGCCCATCGTCAGCGCCACACACAACAAAGCCAAAATTTTCTTCATACGATTTGTCGTTTTTTATTATTGCATATTTTCATGGATATTCTGCGCAAAAATACGAAAAAACTGACAATTCGCAAAACTTTTGACAAGAATATAGCCTTCCGCGTCAATCC
>JAFLUS010000140.1 GCA_022508685.1 Prevotellaceae bacterium
TCCGGAATGGGGTGGAATTGGGGCAAATATAATGCAAAAACTCTTGCTTTCATATCATTTACTTTTTCTATACTACTGGTTTGAGCACTGAAATCTCTTTTTTAACAAATAACCAAACAAGGAAATCTGTCTTGCCCGATTATGGGGCAACACGAGAGCCAGTATTTGTATCATTTTCATTGTCATGCCAAATCGAAAAGCCATTCCACGACTTTGCCTGCGAAGCATTTCCGTAAGCATGGTTGCAAAGCGTTTGTTATGCTCCTCTCTGCATACGACATCGTATAGGAAGAGCACTCCTTGATATAATGCGCTATCGTATTGATGCCCGAACTGTTGGCGATACAAGATAAAAAATTTCTCTTGTGCATAGATATGGTTGCGAAAATGCTCATCAGTCACCAGTTTCGTGGAAATGGATTGCGTGATATTGAGTCGATAAGCATAATCGGGCTGTGCATCTGCATAGGTATATTTTAGTCCTGACAGCAGTGTCTGCACATTATAATCAGCATCTTGCAACGATTTCAGTTTGACATCCCAACGAATGTGGTGTTGACGCAATGAAGCCGTGCGATAGATATTGTTCCAAACGATAAAAGGCAGCGTGCGACGAGCAAATGCCTGCAAGTCATCTTTGTACACTGGACGTCCAAACCGCCGGGTAGCATTTGTTGTCTGCAACATTCCTTCCTCATACACACCGGATGGGAACACCATAAAATCTACGTCTGTTCGTTGTTGCAAAGCATGTACACGTGTTTCCAAACAGGTTGGCGTAATATAATCATCCGAATCAAAGAATACAATGAACTCTCCACACGCTTCATCTAAACCGATGTTACGACAAGTTTGTGCTCCTTTAGGTTCTTTTTCCCTCTGCAGAAAACGTATCCGCTGGTCAATGGATGCATAATGCTGCATCAATTCAAGTGTCGCCACGTCTGAACCATCATCCACAGCAATCAGTTCCCAATCCATGAAATGATTAGCACGAATGCTGTCTATCATTACTTTTACATAGTTTGTCCTATTAAATATGGGCATCACTATGGATAATTGGCAAGATATGTGATGTGGTGTCATGTTTCTGTCACTTGAATTGCCGTTTCTGTCTCTATCTTCGATGTATCGTTATCACATAAATTTGGATAGAAATACACAAGAGTGAGCAAATATATAATAAAGAATGTAGGATAGACTTCCATTGTCATCATGAATAACAACGTTACGATACCCATGAGCAGCAAACATGCCATATTGTCAAAATAAGGCAGCACCCGACGTATCACCACCACACAGATATAAAGAAATGCACTAATCAAAAGCAAACCACCATTGATGAGAACTGCCAATATAAAATTATGTGGACCAATAGCCATTGAACTTAAATTGATGAGATACCAATCATTGTCTACACAACCATAACCTATGAGAGGCGACGATGCAAACAATTTTCCTGCAGCATCCCACAAATACGTTCGGTTCGTAAAGGTAATATCCTTGTGCAATATCTCTTCTATAATATAGACGGCCGTTTCATTGTGCTGAATGCCTTCGCCACTGAAGACAACAATAAATTGGAACAACAAATAGAATACAAAGAAAGATAAGAGTGCCAGTTTTTTAAGACGAAGAGAGGGGATAAGGCAAAGGAATGTAAAGATAACGATATTACTCAATGAGGTCATGGAACCGACAAGGAGCAACGTAAGTAAAGAAACAATGAAAAGGGCTATGGTATTGATGAGCCATAGTCGACTGAATTTCACACACAACACACTTGTGACAATACCGCAAATCATGCGGCATCCCATAGCATTGTAATTGCCTCCGAGCAGAAAACTGTCGTTGACGTCTTTAGCATGAAACATCCACGTGGGAAAAATAATCATCATCGCCAAGTTGATATACAACACTACAGAATAGATGAAAGCCAGCGTCTTTATCAAAAATGGAAGCCGATGCCGATAATAATTGAACAACATGAGTAGCAACAGCACTTCTATCGTATTATATACCGCACCCTTCATGTCTGTTCCATTCAGCAACGTAATCACACAGAGTAACAAGAAATAGATAAGTACCGACAATTCCAGTTTTGTCATTTGCATTTCTCGTGAACAAAGAAAGAGCATACAAAAGAAACACAATATACACCCACCCCATACGGCATACGAAACGGGCAGCAAGAATGCAAACACATTGAAACTGACAGCGGTCCGCAATATGAGCAGAACGCAAGCCACAAATGGTAGCAATTTCAGTTGTTTCAAATTGATTTGCATATCTTCAATAATCTATTGATGTTGTCAAGAAAGAATCTCTTGGGGAATAAACACACATTTATCTCCCAATATCTGCAGGAATTCGTCAGAATAGTGATTCATCAACCCACTGGCAGCCGTGAAAGTCATTTCGCCAAAGTATAGTTTTCCTTCTACTTCATATAAGTCAATTCTTACTTGTGAAAATCCTTCCGATAATCGTGCAGCCACGTCCAACATACGAGGTAATGTAGAAGGAGACGGCAACACTTGGCTCAAAGGCAAAGCATGCTCCGTTTGAAGCGTAAACTCAGGATGATAATTCCATTCGGTATCGAATACACCAAACTCGCATGTATGTTCCGTTCGATTCATGCACACGATAATGTATGCAGGAACACCATTGAAAGTCCAGATTTTATAATCAATCAATGATGTAGACGATACTGCTTGTTTCCGACTGTCAAGAAGTTGTTCTGCAATAATGCACGGCACAATTTTGTCATAGTGTCGTTCTGCATTGAAATCACTCTGTTTTCGGCGCAATTGTTTTTTGAAATAGCGAGAACAACTTGCAACATCGAGTTGTGTCTTATCGTGACAAATATACACATCACCACTACCATGATTGGTTTTCATCACAAATTGTGCAGGCAACGCCTCCCAATCAATCTGCTCTACAGCATCCCATTTGCCATACAATGGTACGAGAATATCCTCTAAGCCCTTTTCTTTCACAAACTCGCGCACTTTGTATTTATCGGCTAAATCTACCCATCTCGATGTGTCGGCATGGAATTTCATCCAGTTAATCTTTTCGTTGATGTTCTGAGGACAATCGAAATTCAATCGCTTACGGAAAGTATAGTAATACTTCGCCTTCACCAATGCTCGGGGACTCACTTTCGCCAATACCCAAAACAAAGTATCACGAACAATATGTTTAATCGTTGCTATCATCGTACCCAACCTGCTTTTTTCTTCATTTTATCCCAATAACTACCTATCATCCGACGTTCTTCTTGTCCCATACCAAAACATAGTATGGCAAGAATGTCCGCCAACACAGCAATGAAAATGGTCAATAAAAATCGATAGGAAAGGTTCACATAATTCACCATCAAAAGTCCAACCAGTATGAGCACCAATATGGGCACAATCACATGACAAAACACTTCTTTGGAATAGACGGACAATGAAAGCGTAGCCGTCGAACGCAAGTAGAACATGCGCACCATGGCACATACCAGTTCTATCAATATATAGACCACCATGGTGGAAACAACAGGTAGTCCATTATATAGGCAAAGCCATACGAAGAACAACGTCGAGACTTTGATGGTATTCACCAAGAGAGAATAATTGCGAATACGCCCTATCGCCTGATTGGCGAGAACCAATCCGGATGTCAGTTGGTCGCAAACGGCTGCAATGAGAACAGCCCGACAAAACATCACGGCATACTCCGGCACCTTGCCTTCGCCCAACCAACACGATAGAATTTGCGGCATCTCGAACACCAACGGAATGGCTACCATGGAGAGGAGCAGAAAGCAATATTTACTTGTCAATGCTGCCAGATGTAACATGTGCAAACGATTGCCCGCACTTTCGGCTTTTACCACACGAGGGCTCATGGCGTTAAGAATGGATTGCGCCAGAAAATTGACGGACCCCGACATTTGCATGGCGATACCATATGCCGTGTTGATAATCGTCGTACACAGAAATCGGTTCAAAAGCACTGCGATGCCTTGCGTTCTCACCATAATGCAACCAGTTCCATACGATGTCCACAGTGCAAAATTCAACAAGCGCCGCAAGATGGATTTGTCATAATCACTGCGCCGTGGTATCAAACAACTTTCTTCGTATTTATATAAAGAATACACAGCAAGTGCCACAAAATTGAATATTGCCACACTTGCCATCATCCATGAGTAGACATACAATTTGTCTGCATCAATATGAAGCAGCAGTAATACCAATAATAATTTCACGACGCCATCGGCAACATCAACAATTGAAATGTATACAATGTTTTCGCGTGCAATGAACAATCCTCTATAAGGTGATGCAATCAACGAAAAGAATAACACCAGCAGCGTAATGAAATAGACATTGCGCGTCACATCCAATCGAGCTGGGTCTATGTGCAAATAATTGAACAAGAATGGATGAATCAGCGTTAAAATAAGCAGCAATATGATGCCTATCGAGAAGTGAATGAACAAACTATTGGAAAAAATAGTTCTCACTTCATTCATCCGTCCATGTCCATGCGCAAAGGAGAGATGGCGTTGCGTCGTCACAACCAAAGCATTGGTCATAAATCCTACCATAGAAACCACACCACCGACCAACATATATACGCCATAGTCCGACTGCCCCAAAACATCCAATACAAGACGAGTTGAATACAGCGAAATACAGACATTGATGATGGTGCGCAGATATTGCGCAACGGTATTGGCAACAACTCTTTCCCTTGAATTCATACACTAATCATCCTTTAGTGGCTTCAAGATATTGTCGCGTAGGATGTAAACTGAAGTCAAAAAGAATGCCAATATCAGCATACCCAAAACAAAGAGCATCCGTTTCGGACCGGCAGGCTTAACGGGTACAGTCGAACTTTTCAGGATAGTGAATGAAGGAGTACGTTCTTGCACTTTAGCCTTCACTGCATCCAACTGCGTAATCATTGCACTATAAGTATTGTACTTCAAGGACATTTCATTCTCAAGTGCATCTCGTTCTTGAATATACGACTGCAGAATGACATTCGTATGCGTTTCGCAATAACGGCTGTAAGCAGCGGCAGCATCTTCATATTCCTGCCGTGCGTTCCCGAGAAGTTGTTCGTAATACTCCGCATCAAGCCTTGCCTTACTCGTCCGGTAATCAATGATGAAGTTTTGCAAATGTACACGCACCGAATCTACCATTAATGCACTCACCAATGGGTCTTGATCTTGAACCGTAATGGTCGTCACATTCGTCATCTTATCAACTGTACACGTAATGTTGCTTTTCACAATTTCCATCAGCATGTGGTCATCTTCCGACAGATGAAACGGATCAAAACGCTGTCCGTTCGTTCCATCAATATGCCCCGATTGCTTCTTTGGTTTTATCCAACGCTTTACGGCTCTAAACGCATCTTTAAATGGTTGCTTAATGACATTCTTTTTCTGATATTTCATCAGATACGTGTAATAATCAGTGTCAATTTCACCATCAGAAGTCTGTATCTGCACGTCAAACAAGCGTACAATGAACTCCGGAGATTCAAACAATTCAGGATAGAGGATGGGGTATATGGCATCGTTCGATTGTAAACCATCTAAATTGATACCAAACGAAGAAGCGATGGACGACAACCCACCTGATGGCAAATCCCCCCCCATCTCCGGTGCCAAATCTACAGAACTTGTATAATACCGCGGTTCTGGAAATATCCATACACACGAAAGAATAAACGTAATGATAAGTACGCGAAGAATAAGTTTACGGCGAGAGGCTATTTTTCTCACCACTTTATTCACAGATATGACATTGGGATTATT
>JAFLUS010000141.1 GCA_022508685.1 Prevotellaceae bacterium
ATCAGTAAGTTAAGAAAACGCCGATTTTAACACTTAAATGTTAATTTTAACACTGGTTGTTAAAGGAATTTAACATTTGAAATGGGTTCTCTCCTGAAGCAGATTCGGTGCTTTTCTCCCTCCTGACATCTATCGCATAATGGCGGACGAGGACGACGAACCCGTGTCTTGCAGTTCATCGCCGTGGTGGATGGTTTTGCCAAAGTTGAAGGTGTAACTTGCCGTGATGCTGATGAACTGGTGAGAGTTGGCGGAGTATGTACGCGTCGTTTGGTCGAACAGGCGGCTGCGCAGCCATGCCGTTGTTTCGAGCCAGTTGCGACGGAAAATGTTGATGGCTGATGCACTGACGTTCCATTGCCCGTTGCTCCACCCTAATTGCAGGCGGTAGTAGTCTTTCGACCGCTGCGAGGTGGCGTTCAAGTCGTTTGGCAGCAGTTCGCGACAGCCGAGCACATAATACAGGGAGCCGTAGAAGTTTTTCCAATAATACATTGCGCTGAAATTCACGACCGGATAGATGCGTTTGGCGGCATACAGCCCCGACATCCGTTCGTAGAACAAGCGGGGGCGCGTGTTCAGGACGAGGGAGCGATTGAGCAGTTTGAGCGACAGCGACGTACCGACGTAGGAAAAGGAGAAGCCTTTGCCGTTCTCTATGCGACGCAGCATCATGCCGTCGGGTGCATCGGGTGTGAAGGTGGGATACAACGTGTGCGAGTCGCGTTGCCACCCCGTAAACAGCGCCATCGAAAACGTGTTGGTCGGCAGAAACGTGTACACGCCATTGACTGAGAACAAGCGCCGGTTGCGGAGATACGGATTGCCGGTCTGATAGAGGTATTCGTTCACTTGCAGCACGTCGGGCGTCTTCTCTGCCAGTTCCCCCGGATTAAAGTTGTAGTAGGTCGACAATTCAAACTGGTGGTGTTCGTTCGGCGCATAGGAAGCGTCGAGGTGCATAAGCGGCACGATGCTGCTCTGACGAATGCCGCTGATGGCGTTCACTTCGTTCATGGCTCCGCCCGCTGCCGACACGTTCACGCGTTGCGATGCGTAGGTATATTCCGGCAATGCCGTCCACCCATATTGGCTGAACGACGGCGACGCCAATGTGCTGCCCGTATATTTCACGTTATCCTTAACGTATGCACCGAAGAGAAACGCGCCCAATTTGTGGTGCTGCCCGAACGTCTTGTACACCATTACCTTCATCCTTCCGTTCGTCATGTTCTCTGTGGCGTCCGTCACGATGTCGGCATCATCCGACGTGTAGCGGCAGTTCGACACCGTATGCGTATAGGTGAACGATGGCTGGACGCTGAGTGTCCATTTTTTGCCGAAATCAAAGTAATAGTTTCCGTTCCAATAGGGACTGAATTCCTTGCTGTCCGTGCCGTTGGCAAACGGACTTTCGCCCGATGCCGACAGCACCACGCGGCCGCTGTAGTCGCTGTGCGGCGAACGAGTGGCTGACAAATTGACTTTATTGGAAATCGTCATCCGTTCCGTTGCATATTTCGCACGGAACGAACCCCATACGTAGTTTTGCTGATAGCGGCTGTCGTCGAGTGTCGTCGTCCGCGTGAGTTCGTTCAGCGTTCCGTCCTCCTGCGGCAATCGGAACACCTGCGTCTGCTCCGTTCCCGTGTGCCCGCGGTCGGTGTATCTGTCGTACAGACTGACGTCGTACGTCATCCGCTTGTACGAACTCTTCACATATACCTGTCCGCTGCCCGACCCCGCCAGCACGTTTCCCGTAGCCGTCGCCTTGCCATAGCCGCCATATTCGTAGTGATTGAGGAGAATGTTGACCACATATTTGTCGTCGCCGAAACGCGGGTCGGACGGGAACAGCAGATATTCCACGCGCTTCACGTCCTGCGGATTGAGCGCATCCTTCTCGTCTTGCGACGCCCGTTCGTAGTCGATATACACCGCCACATCCTTTCCGCCGTTGGTCTGCACGTCGCCCGACTGCGGATTGACCACAATCTGCGGAATGGCCATCTTGGCAAGCAAGTCGCCCGCATTCTGCGCCGTCCGTTTCACATCTTTGCTCGGCAGATACGTCGTCACGTTCCCTGTCGCATACTGCATCGTGGCATCCACCACGACCTCGTTCAGCACGTGCGTGTCGAGCGAGTCATTCTCCACATCCTCCTGCGCATACACGATGCACGCGCAGAGTGCGCACGCCCACGCCGTTACAAATCTTCTCATGTTGCGATACTTTCATTGTACATAAAAACGCGAACTGCCATCCATGCCTTTGTAAAGTATCGCCAAACACTTATAAGAATACACAGATAAGCAGTCCACGTACGTGAACTGCCGCCTGCGTCCCTGATTCTTACTCTGCGATAATTTGGCGATTTCTACAAAGCGAGACACATTCGTCGGTGCAAAGGTACAAAATATTTGCGAATTGCTGCCGTCTGTGCCAAAAATGTTCGCAAACATTTTTTGCGTGTTTTGGGCGTGATGACAGAATTTTCGCCTAAATTGTTGAGCCTGACGTCAAAAATAACATTTTTTTACGTTCGAAATGGGCAAATCAAAGAATAAAAACGTAACTTTGCACGATTTTTGTAACAAAATGTATAAAATCGAGAACGATATGGATAAATTGAGTTATGCGTTGGGACTTGGCATCGGTCAGCAATTGCGACAGATGGGTCTGAAAGACGTGCTTGTGATTGAAGATTTTGCACAGTCCATCGTCGACATGCTGCAGGGTAACGAACTGAAAGTGAAGAGTTCGGAGGCACAGGGCATCGTCAACGCATTCTTTGCGGAACAGGAGAAGACGATGCGTGCCGAAAAGGCTGAACAGGGCAAGAAGGCGCTGGAAGAGGGTCGCGTGTTTCTGGAAAACAACGGCACCCGTCCGGGCGTCGTGACCACCAAGAGCGGTCTGCAGTACGAAGTCCTCCACGAAGGCGAGGGACGCAAGCCGAAGGCGACCGACAAGGTGCGTTGCCACTACGAGGGTACGCTCATCAGCGGCGAAGTGTTCGATTCAAGTTACAAGCGCAACGAGCCTGCCGTGTTCGGGCTCAACCAAGTGATTGCCGGTTGGACGGAAGGCGTGCAACTCATGAGCGAGGGTGCGAAGTACCGCTTCTACATCCCCTACCTGCTGGGCTACGGAGAGAACGGCGCGGGCGACATGATTCCGCCTTACGCCACGCTCATCTTCGACGTCGAACTGCTCGAAGTGCTGTAATCCGATTTCGAGACTGAAACATTCATTATTATAAATAAAAGAAAAGCAATGAAAAAAATTCTGACTATGGCAGTGGCATCTGCTGCCTTGCTGCTGACCGCTTGTGGCGGCAGCGACGTGAAAGCAACATTCAACGAAAAAACCATCGAAGAGGATTCTATCGCATACTACGTAGGTCGTCTCAACGGCGACGGGTTCTCCAACCAAGTCATGCAGATGGGCATGCCCATGCAGTACGACTGCCGCATCGACTCTGCCCACATCGAGGACTTCCTTCGCGGCGTCATGGCAGGTGCGGTCGAGAACATTGACTCTGCCGACCTCGCTTACGCAAAGGGCGTGCTCGTAGGTCAGTTGCTGCCCAGCATCACCGAAAGCGTCGGCCGCGACATCTACGGCGACGACTCCACCAAGCAAATCAGCCTCAACAACGTCATTGCCGGTTTCGTAGAAAGCCTGCGTCCGAACAAGATGACGGCTGAAGAAAAGCAGAAGGACATCGAACAAATCCAAGCGGCTTGCAATGCCAAAATCAAGGCGGTGAAGGCTGCTGCCATGGAAAAGAAGTATGGCGACTACAAGAAGGAAAACGAAGCCTACCTCAAGAAGAACGGCAAGAAAGAAGGTGTGACCACGCTCAAGAGCGGCGTGCAATACCAAGTCCTCACTGCCGGCGACGGCGAAGTGCCTGCCGACACCACTGCACTCAAGGTTCACGTAGAAGCAAAGACCATCGACGGCAAGGTGTTCTACACCACTGCTGACCGCGAACAACCCGAAAACTTCCGCATTGCCTATCCGCAAGGCCCGCTCGGACTCGAAGGCGTGCTCGAAGCCATCAAACTCATGCCCGTCGGTTCGAAATGGGAAATCACCGTTCCTGCCGAACATGCACTTGCTGAGCAGGAGACGCCCGACATCAAGCCGTTCTCTACGCTCATCTTCACCGTCGAACTGGTGAAATAAGCCATTTTACAAAGCAGAACCGACATGAAGAAACTATTGTTTGCCACACTGGCGACAGCCTCGCTGCTCATCGCCTCCTGCACGGGCAACGGCAACAAAGCCGACAACGACGGCAACGAGTTGACTGAAGCCGACTCCCTGCTCTTCTATCTCGGCGAAGGCCAGTCGCAGAGCATCCACATGTTTGTCCTCGGTCAACTCCACGTGACCCAAGACACCTATGACGAATTCCTCAAAGGACTGGATGAAGCCATGCAGAAGGAAATCGAGCCCGACACGAACTACATTGGCGACGACGTACAGCGTGCTTACAACGCCGGACTCGTCGTGGCATGGGAACTGCGCCACAATCTCGACCTCGACGAAATCGCAGCCATCTACAACTACGGAGAAGAGACACCTGCCGAACCATTCACCATGCAGAAAGTCTATGCCGGACTGCGCCACGGACTGGAGCAGCGCAACAACCTCTCCGAAGACCAATGGTCTCAACTGTGCGAAAACGCCATGCGCCGTTTCACCGAAATCATCCGCGTGAAGGGTGAAGCCTACGACAAGGCGCAAGCCGAAGCACGTCTGCAGAGCAATGCCGACTATCTGGCACAATTGGAACAGGAAGCCGACATTCAGAAACTCCCGACCGGAGAGTACTACAAAGTGCTGACCGAAGGCAAAGGCGCCGTTCCCGCTGCCGACGAAACCGTGAAGGTACACTACGAAGGACGACTGCTCGACGGCACCGTCTTCGACAGCAGTTACGAACGCAACCAGCCGATAGAAATCGACATGGCACGCCCGGGCGTCATTCAGGGATGGGTCGACGTGCTCAAGGTCATGCCCAAAGGTTCGAAATGGGAAGTAACGCTCCCCTCCGAACTGGCATACGGAGAGTACGGCGCCGGCAACGCCATTCCGGCACACTCCGTACTGGTCTTCACCATGGAGTTGCTGAAATAATACCGAACGAAATGCGACTTCCGACACCTCGCGTGTGGAAGTCGCATCGTTTTTTATCCACAACCACAAAAACCACAAAGAACGTATGAAACACTTGATGATAATGGCAGCATTTGCTGCCCTCGCCTGCTGCGCCACACCGGCATCGGCACAGCAGTCCGACGCTGCCGCAGCCAAGAAAGCCGAAAAGGCAGCGAAGAAAGCCAAGAAACAGACGGCAAAGACGGCAAAGAACGCCCTGCAGCAGCCCGTCGCAGCCCCCGTGCTGACCAACGAAGCCGACAGCGCAGCCTACTACTTCGGGCTGGCACAATCGCGCGGACTCAAGGCCTACATGCAGCAGCAGTTGGGCGTAGACACCGCCTACATCGACGCCTTCACGCGCGGCATCATGGAGCGTGCAGCCATCGACCCCGCCGACAAGGAGCAACACGCCTACCACGCCGGCATGACCGTCGGCGGGCAAGTGGAGAACATGGCGCAGTCGCTGGCAAAAGACTACTATGCCGCCACGCCCGGACAGACCATCGACACCCGCATCGTCGCAGCCGCACTCATCGAAGGACTGACGGAGAAAGGCAGCATCAGCACCGACAGCGCACAAGTCGCCTACCGCAACATCATGACCCGCCGTCAGGCAGAAAACCAAGAGG
>JAFLUS010000142.1 GCA_022508685.1 Prevotellaceae bacterium
CTGAAAACGTTTATGCATACGCCTCAGAACGTTTATGCGCACGCCGGGACACGTTTATGCATACGAAATTTTTGCTGTTTGCGACGATGCGGAGGCATAACCATGCTTTTTCGTCAGTTTTATGCGCAAGTTCCGTCGTTTTCTTTCCGAAATCTTTGTCGGTTCGGAAAAAATCTGTAACTTTGCAGCCGATTGTGCCGTAGAGGCTTCAGATGAAGAGAGTCACGAGTTGGCTCCGCCTCGCGGACGAAACCGTTTCAAAACTTATATAACAGACAAATGTACGTTATCGTAGAAATCAACGGACAACAGTTCAAGGCCGAAGAAGGCAAGCGTCTGTTTGTTCACCACATCAAGGATGTGGAGGCACAGGCAACTGTTGAGTTCGAGAAAGTCTTGTTGGTTGACAACAATGGCTCAGTGACTGTAGGAACGCCGACGGTAGAAGGCGCGAAAGTAGTGTGCGAAGTGAAGACTCCGCTCGTAAAAGGTGACAAGGTGTATGTGTTCCACAAGCGTCGTCGCAAAGGCTATCGCAAGTTCAACGGACATCGCCAGCAATTCACTGAGGTGACTATCAAACAAATTATTGCGTAACCAACTAAAAGGAGAAAAGAATTATGGCACATAAGAAAGGTGTAGGTAGTTCAAAGAACGGTCGCGAGTCACACAGCAAACGACTCGGCGTGAAACTCTTCGGAGGTCAATTCGCAAAAGCAGGCAACATCATCGTGCGTCAGCGTGGTACGAAGCACTATGCAGGCAAGAACGTCGGCATGGGTAGCGACCACACGCTCTATGCATTGGTAGACGGCACCGTGTCGTTCAAGCGCGGACGTCTCAACCGCAGCACGGTCAATGTAGAACCTGTTGCAGAGTAAAGAATGAAGTAACAAGAATGTAAAATCTTTTGATTTTAAGCATACAGAACATTATGTCAAAGATTTGTCAGATAACAGGCAAGAAGTCGATGGTGGGCAACAACGTTTCTCACTCTCTGCGCCGCACCAAGCGCACGTTCGACGTGAATTTGTTCACCAAGAAGTTCTACTACGTTGAG
The DNA here is from genome assembly GCA_022508685.1 of Prevotellaceae bacterium. Lineage (GTDB taxonomy): Bacteria > Bacteroidota > Bacteroidia > Bacteroidales > Bacteroidaceae > UBA3839. Next base: position 1,061 of record JAFLUS010000142.1, read on the forward strand.
GAGGACTGCTGGATTGTGCTCAAGGTGAGCGCAGCAGGTCTTCGCATCATCAACCGCATCGGTTTGGATGCCGCCCTCAAGCAGGCTGTCAGCAAAGGCTATGTAGACTGGAAAGACATCGCAGTAATTGGATAAGTAACTATCGAAAAAGAAGAATATGGCAAAGAAAGCGAAAGGTAACAGAGTGCAGGTCATCCTCGAATGCACTGAAATGAAGGACAGCGGACTGCCCGGAACTTCTCGTTACATCACGACAAAGAACCGTAAGAACACTCCCGACCGCATGGAGTTGAAGAAATACAACCCTATTCTCAAGCGCGTGACGGTTCATAAGGAAATCAAGTAATATCACACCGGTTCGGACGTCCGTGGATGGACGAATCTAAAAGTTTGAAAAGAATATGGCAAAGAAAACAGTCGCAACCCTCCAGAATAAGGACGGTCGCTCTTACACCAAAGTGATTCGTATGTTTAAGTCGCCCAAGACCGGTGCTTACGCATTCGAAGAGAAGATGGTGCCTGCTGAAGAAGTAAAGGACTATCTGAAGAAGTAAACAGCGCATAGTTCACACGATAAAGACCTCCTCAACGTAGAAATTGAGGAGGTTTTTTGTGTGTTTGGGCGAAAAAGATTATCTTTGCGCATTAAATTAGGTATGTTATGGGCTTTTTTGACTTTTTTACGAAACAGAAAAAGGAAACGCTCGACAATGGTCTGGCGAAAACGAAAGAGAGTGTTTTTGGAAAACTGACACGTGCCATTGCCGGAAAGTCGAAGGTCGACGATGAAGTGCTGGATAATCTGGAAGAAGTGCTCATCACGAGCGACGTCGGTGTGGACACGACGTTGGAGATTATCCGCCGCATCGAAGCACGCGTGGCACGCGACAAATATGTGAACACTTCGGAACTGAACGCGATTTTGCGCGACGAAATCGCCGGCCTGTTGATGGAAAACAATACGGACGACGCCAACGGCTTCGACCTCCCGACCGACCACAAGCCATACGTCATACTGGTGGTGGGTGTCAACGGCGTGGGCAAGACCACCACGATTGGAAAATTGGCCTATCAGTTCAAGCAAGCGGGAAAGAAAGTCTATCTCGGTGCAGCCGACACGTTCCGTGCCGCCGCAGTGGAGCAATTGTGCATCTGGGGCGAGCGCGTCGGTGTGCCCGTCGTCAAGCAGCAGATGGGCAGCGACCCCGCCAGCGTGGCGTTCGACACGGTGAGCAGTGCGGTTGCCAATCAAGCCGACGTGGTGCTGATTGACACGGCAGGTCGTCTGCACAATAAAGTCGGACTGATGAACGAATTGACAAAAATCCGCAACGTCGTGAAGAAAGTCGTGCCGCAAGGCCCGGACGAAGTGCTGCTCGTGCTCGACGGTTCTACCGGCCAGAATGCTTTTGAACAGGCGCGGCAGTTTACGAAAGCGACCGAAGTGACCTCGCTTGCCATCACCAAACTCGACGGCACGGCGAAAGGCGGTGTCGTCATCGGCATCAGCGACCAATTCAAGATACCGGTGCGTTTCATCGGTTTGGGCGAAGGAATGGAAGACTTGCAGGCGTTCAATCGTCGCGCATTTGTAGACTCCCTGTTTGGCAAGTGAGAATATGAGGAAGAACACCATCGACATCATCACGTTGGGATGCTCCAAGAATTTGGTTGATTCCGAGCGACTGCTTCGTCAGTTGGAATTGGCGGGCTACCGCGTGACGCACGATGCAGAACGACCGAACGGCGAGATTGCCGTCATCAACACCTGCGGCTTCATCGGCGATGCGAAGGAGGAGAGTGTGAACACCATTCTGGAATTCTGTCAAGCCAAGGAAGAAGGACGGCTCAAACGCGTGTATGTGATGGGTTGTCTGTCGGAACGCTATTTCAAGGACTTGAAGAAGGAAATTCCGCAAGTCGATAAATTCTATGGCAAATTCAACTGGACGGAACTGCTGTCCGACCTCGGCAAGACGTTCGACATGGCACATACGCATGAACGTCGGTTGACGACGCCGTCCCATTATGCCTATCTGAAAATCTCGGAAGGCTGCGACCGTCATTGCGCCTACTGCGCCATTCCTATCATCACGGGGCGTCATCAGTCGCGTCCGTTGGAGGACATCGTGGCGGAAGTGGAACATTTGGTGGCACAGGGTGTGAAGGAATTTCAAATCATTGCGCAGGAACTGACCTACTATGGCAAAGACCTGTATGGTCGCCAGCGCATTGCCGAATTGGTAGAGCGCATCAGCGACGTGAAGGGCGTGAAGTGGATACGTCTTCATTATGCCTATCCGACCGACTTTCCCGACGATTTGCTGCGGGTGATGCGCGAACGCAAGAATGTGTGCAAGTATCTCGACATTGCCTTGCAGCACATCAGCACGAATATATTGGAGAATATGCGTCGGCACGTGGATAAGCAGCAGACGTACGACCTCATCGAACGCATCCGCAGGGAAGTGCCCGGCATTCATCTGCGCACCACGTTGATGGTCGGTTTTCCGAACGAAACCGAACGCGAGTTCGAAGAACTGAAGGACTTTGTGCGTTGGGCACGTTTCGAACGTATGGGCGCTTTTGCCTACAGCGAGGAAGAAGGCACCTATGCGGCACGCCATTTCAAGGACAATGTGCCCGACGAGGTGAAGCAGTCGCGTCTGTCCGAACTGATGGCACTGCAGCAGGACATTTCTGCCGAAGTGCAAGGGCAGAAAGTGGGGCAGACGTTGCGCGTCGTCATCGACCGCCGCGAAGGCGACTACTACGTAGGCAGAACGGAATTCGATTCGCCTGAGGTCGACCCCGAAGTGCTGATTCCCGTTTCCGAAGGCACGTTGCGACGAGGCTGTTTCTACGACGTGCAGATAACGGATGCAGACGATTTCGACCTTTATGGCGTAAAAGTATAATCATAAGGCTATGAAACAAAAAGAACTGACACAGCGGCTGGCAACGGCAATGAACCTCAGCCGCACGGAGTTGACGCAGTTGCAGGATGCCTTCATTGCGCAGATTGTAGAGGCTGTGCGCAACGGCAACACCGTGGCAGTGCAGGGCTTCGGTTCGTTTGAACTGAAGGAGAAGCCTGCACGCAAGATGTTCAATCCCACCAAGAACGAATATATGGAAATTCCTGCACGCCAACAGTTGGGCTTTCGTCCGAGTGGAACGTTGAAGACTAAAATCAATCAGTAGCCCTATGGAAACGAAAATAACGATGCAGGCCATCTCCGCCCTGTTGGCGCAGCAGACGCATTATCCCCGCAAAGTAACCGACCAGTTCATCCGCCTGTTCTTTGACAACATCATGGATGGTCTGCAGACCGACAAGGTGGTGAAGGTGAAAGGATTGGGTACATTCAAAATCGTCGACATCGACAGCCGCGAGAGCGTGAATGTGCAGAACGGCGAACGCATCACCATATCGGGTTTCCGCAAACTGACCTTCACGCCCGAAGATTCGCTCAGCGATTTGTTCAAGGCTGTGGAGGTTGACACGCCCGCCTCCGAACTTCCCGCGATAGTCGTAGAAACCGACGAAACGATTGAGGTAGAGAGCGCTGAAACAGACGTTGTGGAAGAAGTCGTCAACGAGCCCGAAGAACAACCAATCGAACTTGTCGAACCAATTGAACCTGTTGAACCAATCGAACCTGTCGTCGAAACACCGCCGACAGCGGTCATGCCGCCGCCGCGCGATGAATTTTCGGCAATCGACAATCTGATAGCCACCCCCGAAGTATTTGATGAAATGTTTGAAGATTTAGAGAATGCCCGTCAGCATCGTCTGCAGATGCAGACGGAACAAGCGGCAGCGCAACAAGCGGTAGACGTTGCCCGTCAGCAGAAACAGCAAGCCGAACGTCGGTTGGACGAAGCCGAAGAGCAACGGCGTCGTGCCGAAGAACGCGTGCAATATGCGATGAATGCCGTCAAAGCGGCGTCCGTGCAGTTGCAACAGGCAGAGGATGCGTTGCAGGAATGTGTAGAACGAGTGGCTGCCGCCGAAGCCGATATTCAGCAGCGGAAGCAGTTGTTGGATGGTGCATCGTCAGTTACTGCCCCCGTCAGCACGCCCGCACCATCAACCCCTGTCGAGCCGTCGCGCAGCGCGGTTGCCGAACGAGTAGGAGCGGAAGAAGAAAAAATCGTGGTCGATGTGCCGACCGAAACCGAACCGCCTGTCGTAGAGGACGAACCAACCGAACCGGCGTCAGGCAAGGCAGATGGTCGCCGCTATCGTAGGCTGCTGTTCCTCTTGCTGTTCCTCTTCATCGGTGGTGCTGTGGCATTGTTCATGTATCTGCACCGCGCTCCTGAAGTGATTGTAGCGTCGGAAGTCGTCGAAGAACCGGAGGAACAGCCTGTGCTGGAGGTAGAAGAACCCGTGGTGGAAGTGCCTGACTCAATGACGACTGCAACCGATACGCTGGAAACGGCAGTGCCGACTCCCGACGAAATCGTCGAAGAACCCGCCGTTGCCGAAGAGCCTGTGGCTGCGAAACCTGCACCGGTTGCTGACCCCGAGCCTAAACGCCCAACTTCCTATGTATTGAAACCCGGCGAAACGCTGACCAAAGTCTCGCAAATGTTCTACGGAACAAAAGACTCGGTGCGTGCAATCATTCGCGTCAACCAATTCCGCGACCCGAACAATGTTCCTGCAGGCGCAAAAATCAACCTGCCGTAACGTCGCACCATACTTGTATAGAAAA
>JAFLUS010000143.1 GCA_022508685.1 Prevotellaceae bacterium
ATAAAGAGCAGATGGTCACGTTGGCGTGGACATCTTGTTCGTCTATTGGTAGCGGGTAATGACCAAACACCCAAGGACGTGGACGAAATGATTTGTCTGCGTCTTTTATTATATATGGGTGTATGGTCTTGCTGTACGTTGTTTGCGAATAATATCCCCTTCATTGTAGTAAACAATAAAGCAGCAAAAATGGTACAACGAAATCAAAGAATGCAGCAAAGTAAGGCAAAAAAGGAAGATGAGTACTACACACTTTTTCAAGATATTGCCGACGAAGTTAGTCTGTATCTTCCACAATTGCGTGGAAAGCGGATTATATGTCCGTGTGACTGGGACGAAAGTTATAACGAAGAAATAGTGTATAAAGAAGATGGCTATGTATTGGGGCGAGAACTGTTTGCTTCGGGAGGTAGTATCAAGAATATTGACATTGCTCTGACGAAAGAGAAGATAGAAAAGCGTATGGATTTGGTAAAGTGTCAATTTGTATATTATCTATTAGGACAAGCAGAGGAATGTGGCATCCGCTCCATCAGTGTAAGCGGCTATAATCCTTATACTTGCCAAGGTGTGCGTTTTCAAGATGTGGATTATAGCAATTATGATATTGTGATTACGAATCCGCCTTTTAGTCTTTTTGATGAATTTGTCGATCTTATGTTGCAGTATGGAAAGCGTTTTCTTGTCATAGGACCGCAGAGTGCATTAACGGAAAAGTCGATTATCCGTCATTTTCAAGATGGTAATATTCGTATAGGTTATAATTATCACTTGAGTGGTTTCCGTCGTCCTGACGGTACAGTTTTACCCAAGAGTCATAATACACCGCGTAGTTGTATGTGGTTTACGAATATGGAAGTCAATTACCAAAATAAGGAATTGATACTTACGGAATCTTATTATGAGCAGCCGGAACGCTATCCTCGATATGTGAATTATGATGCTATTGAAGTTGGTAAAACTGCGGATATTCCTTATGATTACGAAGGTGAAATGGGTGTACCCATCACATTTATGCACAAATATAATCCTAATCAATTCGAGATTATCGGACCGAGTGCAACACTTTGCCAACCACTGAAAGACCTTGTTGAGGTCGATGCTATATATACTGGTGGCGGGCGTGGCAGATTCTATTTGGCAGAAGGAGATAGACGTTACCGACGTCTATTTGACCGTATAGTGATTAAACGTAAATAAACATAAAGCAATGACTGTAAAAGATTTGTACGACCAAGTTGTTAGTGGGCATATTTATAGCGATATTGATTTGCAACGTGCCATAGTATATCCTGTTGAAAAACAGGAATTAGTGATTGACAGTATCATTGAAGATATACCTCTTCCAGCCTTTTATTTATGGCAAAATGACGATGGTATTCTTGAAGTGTTGGATGGGAAACAGCGTATAGAGTCTATCAAGAAATTTTGTCAAGGGAATTTGGCATATAAAGGAAAGGTGTGGAAAGAGTATGCTTATGTGCAAGGATGGCAACAAAAGTTTAATCAAACGGAATTGAGGACCATCATTTGTTCTGGCGATGAAAAAAAGAAACGGGAAATATTCCGTAGAATTAACACATTAGGAGTACCATTATCAACATTTGAAGTATTGAATGGCCTTTTTTATGGTGAGTATATTGAAGGATTGAACGATTACTTTTCTCACGATATATCTGTTAGAAAAGTATTGCCGAATGAAGGTATAGATAGAGGGAAGAATAAATATACATTACTGTGTTACATCTATTACTTACATCACAAATGTACTTTTCCTAAATTGACTGCATTACATGATTTTTTGCAAGAACAGAAAGACAAATCGTTTAATGATGATATGAAATTGATAAAGCCTTATATCGGTTTTATGCGAGATGTATTTCATGAAAAATCGAAAATCAGCACCTTGTTGAAGTTTAAACTTTCCGTGAAATATAAAAAAGACCGCACAATTTGGTTATCACATAAAGATGAAATTTGGCAGGAATGCAATACTTTTATTAAAAGTGATGGCTATAAACTGTCAGACTCAAAAGATGACGATATAGAGGCAATGATTTTAGGTATAGTAGGTAATCTGCGAGTTGATCCGAAGCGTTTATTTACGGCTGATGATAAAGAGCAATTGCTGGCTGCGCGCACTGCTAATGCGAATGGGCTTTTTGAATGCGAGCAATGTCACCAACATTTCCACACAGACGAATTAACAGTAGATCATATTACTCCGTGGAGCAAAGGAGGGCGTACTGTATTGTCAAATGCACGTTTATTGTGTCGTCCATGCAATAGTCAGTTAGGCAATAGAAACAATAACCATTCATAGCATGTTTTTGGATGGGTGCAAATTTCCGCTTGATGTGGTGCGATTGTGAATGGAAATGTGTAAATTTGCAGTTGATAAATGCGCAGTTTCCCTTACGACACGCAAGTAGATATGCAGATGAAAAAATCAACGCTCTTTTTCGACCTCGACGGAACGATAACCGATTCGGGCGAGGGCATCATGCGGAGTGCACAATACACGTTGGCGAAGTTTGGCATCGAGGTGGCGGATTGGCGCACGTTGCGTCCGTTTGTAGGCCCTCCGCTCGAGGATAGTTTCATGGATTTTTATGGGTTCAGCCATGACGATGCCATGCGGGCGATGGAGGTGTATCGGGAGGATTATATCGGAAACGAGCGGGTGGTGCGCGACAATTTTCCGTATGAAGGCATTGAGGACTGCTTGCGTGCACTGCGCGAGGCTGGCTATCGGTTGGTGATTGCGACGTCGAAACCGAAGTCGACGGCAGAGATGGTGCTGCGCTATTTTCGGCTCGATGCCTACTTCGACTTTGTGGCGGGACGCGATGCACACGATATTCTGCATACGAAGGCGGAGGTGATTACCGATGCCATGCGGCAGTTGCAGTTGCTGCCCGACGAGATTGTCATGATTGGCGACCGAAAATTCGATATTGAGGGTGCGTACGAATGTGGCATCCGCACGACGGTCGGCATCCTGTGGGGCTATGGCGACCGGGCGGAGATGGAGGCGTGCGGTGCCGACTACATTGTCGCGACGATTTCCGATTTGACAGCGTTGCTGTGCAGCCCTACGTTTGGCATTTAGTTCGTTTCCAACGATGACGTTTCTGCGTTCCCTTCTTGATTTTTGCTTTCCGTCGCATTGCATCATGTGCGGCAGTCGGCTGACGGCCGGCGAACGCGAATTGTGCAGCGCGTGTTGCTGCGTGCTGCCTCGCGTGGACTATCGTGGCGGTGAGCATCATGGTGCTATCGAACGCCTGTTCTGGGGACAAATTCCGGTGGAACGTGCCACGAGCATGTTCTATTATTCAGGGGCGAACGTGCGGCGGATGATTCATTGCAGCAAATATGACGACCGACCGAAAGTGGGGCGGGCGTTGGCGCAAATGTTTGCAGAGGAGCACGCCGATACGGATTTCTTCGACGGCGTCGACGCGATAGTCGCCATGCCGCTCCATTGGAAGAAGTATTGGAAACGGGGGTATAACCAATCCGACTACATTGCCGAAGGACTGCATCGTGCAACGGGCATCCCGGTGCTGAAAGGGGTGGTGCAGCGCATTCGCAACAACCCTACGCAGACGCGGCTGAGCCATATCGAACGGAAGGAAAATGTGGAAAACTGCTTCCGGGTGCGGCATCCCGAACGCATCGAAGGTCGGCACATTCTGTTGGTGGACGACGTGATGACGACCGGTGCCACCCTGCTGGCATGTGCCACCGAAATGGCGCGCGTGCCGAACGTGCGGTTTTCACTCTTTACGTTGGCTTATGCCCATTCGCCGGTCGATTTCCTGATTGAAGAAAAAAAGCCGATGGAATACGAGTTTCATGTCCGTCCGTCGGATTTTGAAGATGAGCCTTAAAAAACAAATCTGCACGACTCGCGTGAGCCGTGCAGATTTTTATATTGTAGAGGCGGAATTTACACAATTCCCTGTGCCATCATTGCGAAAAAAACCGTTGGCTTCGTTTCACTTCGCCGAAGTTTCCTTCGCAATGAAGCGGAATTTACACAATTCCTTGTGCCATCATTGCTTTGGCAACTTTCATAAATCCGGCGACGTTGGCACCGCGAACGTAGTTGACATAGCCGTCGGCTTCCGTGCCGTACTTCACGCAGTTCTGGTGGATGTTCTCCATAATCCAGTGGAGTTTGTTGTCCACCTCCTCGCTCGACCACGACAGGCGTTCGGAGTTCTGGCTCATTTCAAGACCGCTCACGCTCACGCCACCGGCATTGGCTGCCTTACCCGGTGCATACAGGATTTTTGCTTCTTGGAACACGCGGATAGCACCCGGTGTGCTGGGCATGTTGGCACCTTCGCTCACGGCGATGACACCATTCTGCACGAGCGTGCGTGCTGCCTCCTCGTTGATTTCGTTCTGCGTAGCCGAGGGCAGTGCGATGTCAGCCTTTTCGCCCCATGGTTTTGCGCCGTCGCCAACGTATTTTGCGTGCGGATATTCTTCTGCGTATTCACGGATGCGACCACGATAGAGGTTCTTCAGTTCCATGATGTAGTCGAGTTTCGCGCGGTCGATGCCTTCGGGGTCGTAGATGTAGCCGTCGCTGTCGCTCATGGTGAGCACCTTGCCGCCGAGTTGGATGATTTTTTCGGCAGTGTATTGTGCCACGTTTCCGCTACCCGAGATGAGCACGCTCTTTCCTTCTACGGAGTCGCCCTTCGTCTTCAGCATCTCTTGCAGGAAGTAGACGTTGCCGTAACCCGTTGCTTCGGGACGGATGAGCGAACCGCCGAACTCGATGCCCTTGCCGGTGAGCACGCCGGAGAATTCGCGGGTGAGTTTCTTGTACATGCCGAACATATAGCCCACTTCGCGACCGCCTACGCCGATGTCGCCAGCCGGAACGTCGATGTCGGGACCGATGTGGCGTCCGAGTTCAAGCATGAAGGCTTGGCAGAAACGCATCACTTCGGCATTGGATTTTCCACGCGGAGAGAAGTCTGAACCACCCTTTCCGCCACCCATGGGCAACGTGGTGAGTGAGTTCTTGAACGTCTGCTCGAAAGCGAGGAACTTCAGGATGCCGAGGTTCACGCTCGAGTGGAAACGGATACCGCCTTTGTAGGGGCCAATGGCGTTGTTGTGCTGCACGCGGTAACCCATGTTGGTCTGCACGTTGCCTTGGTCGTCCGTCCATGTCACGCGGAACTGATATACGCGGTCGGGGATGCAGAGGCGTTCTATGAGGTTGACTTTGTCAAATTCGGGATGTTTGTTGTACTCCTCTTCAATCGTTTCGAGTACTTCTTCCACTGCCTGATGATACTCCGGTTCGTTGGGGAAACGGCGTTGCAGGTCGGCTAAAACTTTCTTTGCGTCCATGTTGTTTTTGTTTAATAATTATTGAGAATCTTTTTGTTTTCCGTTTTCGTGCACAAAGTTATCAAAATTTACTAAAACTACAAAAAGAACTTACAAAAATCTTCAAAATTTGCATAAAATATTACAAAAAGTTTTTGAAGGTGGTAGGATTGCTTGCCTTTTTGTATCAATTACTCTTTGCAACATTCTGCAGTCGGCAAAGGTGCAGAAGGGAGGTATTCTTTAATAAATATACACGCGCACGCGCGAGAGATGCTTCTGCCGCATTGCAGAGGTGTGTGATTTAGTTGCGAAATTCGCAACTATCTACCCTGTGGAGTATATGCAATATAAGTCGCTGATAGACAATAGGCTATACCATATTCCACTTTTATTCAATTTGGAGTGCACTTTCGTTGC
>JAFLUS010000144.1 GCA_022508685.1 Prevotellaceae bacterium
TACATCAATAGGTAGTTGCGAGATTTTGTATGATAAAAACGAGATGCTTTTGTCTGTAGATGCCTTGTTTCCCAAACACACTCTTGTGACTAATCTATTCGGATACACACAAGTATTATCAAAATACAACAAGACGGAAGTATATCGATATAATGATTTTGATGCTCCTTCCGTTTTCAATTTGAAATCTTCCAACAGGTATCGACATCTGACATTAACCCATAAAAAAGAAAATTTTGTAAGGAACATTGATGTTGAAGATGTATTTTACGTTGTTGAATATGAATATACAGATACAAAGGAATTATCTTCATCGACATTGTTGCAGGAAGATTACAATAAATATTCTGGAATGTTTCCAGCCATCGAAAGCATAAGCGAACAATTGGTTCGAGAAGAATAGTTAACCATTTCATAGAGAAACAATCTGCAAATATTACACTTGTTAATGACAAAGAACAAATGATGATATTATCCAACATTCAACCCTATCGCATCGTGCTGGCAAGCAATTCGCCACGCCGTAAGGAATTGCTCGCAGGATTGGGCTTATCGTTCCAAGTCCGCACGCTGCAAGACATTGACGAGAGTTATCCCGCTACGCTGCAAGGCGAGGACATCCCGATGCACATTGCCAACAAAAAAGCCGCAGCCTATTTGCCGACGATGGCTGACGACGAAATGCTCATCACAGCCGACACTATCGTGTATGTGCGTCATGACAACGGACAAGGCGAAGTGCTCGGAAAACCCGCAGACGAAGCCGATGCACAGCGTATGTTGCAACAACTTTCGGGACGAAGCCACGAAGTCATTACGGGCGTCAGCATCGTTACCAAAGAAAAGCAACGCACATTTTCCGTCACCAGCCACGTGTCATTTGCCAACCTCACAGCAGAGGAAATCGATTACTACGTCAAAGAGTATCGTCCGCTCGACAAGGCTGGCGCGTATGGCATTCAAGAGTGGATAGGATTCATCGGTGTCAATGGGTTGAACGGCTCCTACTTCAACGTGATGGGACTCCCCGTCCAACGACTATACGAAGAACTCAAAGCATGGTAAGTAAGCCACAAAAAGAGAATGGAAATCGCATCTTTCGCCAAATACTGCGACTTTTTTGCAAAAACAAATCAAATAATTTGGTTTTTTGGAACAAATCCACTACTTTTGCTGAAATGAAAGTCCGCACGCTACGGCAGTGCGCCATTTTTCATCGTCAACAATTCAAACATTTATTCTATATTTAATTATTAACACACAATTATGAGTCAAAAAAGAGTTTATACTTTCGGTAACGGAAAAGCCGAAGGTAATGCTAAAATGAGAGAGGAACTCGGTGGTAAAGGTGCCAACCTTGCCGAAATGAACCTCATCGGTGTACCCGTTCCTCCCGGATTCACAATTACAACAGATTGCTGTAACGAATACTACGCAGTTGGTCAGCAGAAAATCATGGAACTGCTGAACGACGACGTTATGGCAGCCGTGAAGCACATTGAAGAGTTGATGAACTCCAAGTTCGGCGACAAGGAAAACCCGCTGTTGGTTTCTGTCCGTTCGGGCGCACGTGCATCAATGCCGGGTATGATGGACACCATCCTCAACCTCGGTCTGAACGACGAGGTGGCTGAAGGTATGGTTCGCAAGACCAACAACCCTCACTTCGTTTACGACTCTTACCGCCGTTTCGTACAAATGTACGGTGACGTGGTACTCGAAATGAAGCCCGTCAACAAAGAAGACATCGACCCGTTTGAAGAAATCATCGAACAGGTGAAGGCTATCCGCGGCATCAAGTTGGATAAAGACCTCTCTGTTGAAGAATTGAAGGAACTGGTAAAACGCTTCAAGGCTGCCATCAAGGAACGTACAGGCAAGGACTTCCCCGACGACCCCATCGAACAACTTTGGGGTGCTATCTGCGCCGTATTCCGCAGTTGGATGAACGAACGCGCTATCCTCTACCGCAAGATGGAAGGAATTCCCGACGAATGGGGAACAGCCGTTTCCGTTATGGCAATGGTATTCGGTAACATGGGCGACACGAGCGCAACAGGCGTATGCTTCAGCCGCGACGCAGCCAATGGTGAAAACGTGTTCAACGGCGAATACCTCGTTAACGCACAGGGTGAAGACGTGGTTGCCGGTATCCGCACACCGCAGCAAATTACCAAGTTGGGTAGCCAACGTTGGGCAGAACGTGCCGGAATCAGCGAAGAAGAACGTGTTGCCAAATATCCTTCTATGGAAGAAGCGATGCCCGAAATCTATGCACAACTCAATAGCCTCCAAGAGAAACTCGAAGAGCACTATCGTGATATGCAAGATATGGAGTTCACCGTTCAAGAAGGCAAATTGTGGTTCCTCCAGACCCGTAATGGTAAGCGCACTGGTGCTGCCATGGTGAAAATCGCCATCGACCTCCTGCACGAAGGTAAGATTGACGAGCAGACAGCCATTATGCGTTGTGAACCGCAAAAACTCGACGAACTCCTCCACCCCGTATTCGACAAGAAGGCACTCTCTACTGCAAAAGTCATTGCACAAGGACTTCCCGCATCTCCGGGTGCAGGTTGCGGTCAGATTGTATTCCACGCTGACGATGCACAGGCTTGGCACGCAGACGGCCACAAGGTAGTTCTCGTTCGTATCGAAACCAGCCCGGAAGACCTCGCCGGTATGTCGGCTGCAGAAGGTATCCTTACCGCACGCGGTGGTATGACTTCACACGCTGCCGTTGTCGCACGTGGTATGGGTAAGTGCTGTGTCAGCGGTGTTGGCGCACTCAATGTAGACTACAAGACAAAGACCGTTGAAATCGACGGCGTTACTTACAAAGAAGGTGACTACATCTCTATCAATGGTACGACCGGTCAGGTATACGCAGGTGAAGTGCCGACAAAGGCTGCAGAACTCAGCGGCGATTTCAAGGAACTGATGGACCTCTGCGACAAGTACACCAAGTTGCAGGTACGTACCAATGCAGACACTCCGCATGATGCACAAGTTGCACGCGAATTCGGTGCAAAGGGTATCGGTCTGACACGTACAGAGCATATGTTCTTCGACGACCAGAAAATCATCGCTATGCGTCAGATGATTCTTGCCGACAGCGCAAAGGGTCGCGAAGAGGCTTTGGCAAAACTGCTTCCTTATCAGAAAGCCGACTTCAAGGGCATCCTCGAAGCAATGGACGGTCTGCCCGTCAACATCCGTTTGCTCGACCCGCCACTCCACGAGTTCGTACCGCACGACCTCGCCGGACAGGAAATCATGGCAAAGGAAATGGGCGTAGACTTGCAAACCATCAAGCGTCGCGTTGCATCGTTGGCAGAAAACAACCCGATGCTCGGTCACCGCGGTTGCCGTTTGGGTATCACATTCCCCGAAATCACGGCTATGCAGACACGCGCTATCCTCAGCGCTGCTTGCGAACTGAAGAAGGAAGGCAAAGACCCAAAACCCGAAATCATGGTTCCGCTCATCGGTATCCTCTATGAGTTGAAGCAGCAAAAGGAAATCATCCAGCGTACTGCGAAGGAAGTATTTGCAGAATACGGCATCGAAGTAGAATTCGAAATCGGTACAATGATTGAGATTCCTCGCGCAGCCCTCACTGCAGACCGTATCGCAACTGAAGCAGAATACTTCTCATTCGGTACGAACGACCTCACGCAGATGACCTTCGGTTATAGCCGCGACGACATCGCATCCTTCCTCCCCGCATATCTGGAGAAGAAGATTCTGAAGGTAGACCCATTCCAAGTGCTCGACCAAAATGGTGTTGGTCAACTCGTGCAGATGGCAGTCGAGAAAGGTCGCGCCATCCGTCCGAACCTCCGCACCGGTATCTGCGGCGAACATGGTGGCGAACCCACATCCGTGAAGTTCTGCGCGAAGATTGGTCTTAACTACGCTTCCTGCTCACCGTTCCGCGTGCCCATCGCACGTCTTGCTGCGGCCCAGGCAGCCGTAGAGGAATAATCGAAAGGTGCTGCAAATAAACTAAACTATATCAAGGGCAAGTATCTGGAGAACAGGTGCTTGCCCTTTACTTAAGGGCTATTCAATAGGTATTAAGAAAGGGAAAAAGATGAAAAAGTGGCATCTATCTAAACCTGAGTTGTTTTACACACTCAAGGATTATAACAAACAGAAGTTCACTGCCGACCTCATGGCTGGCATCATTGTCGGCATTGTTGCCCTGCCGCTTGCCATTGCATTTGGCATTGCATCAGGTGTCTCTCCTGAAAAGGGCATTCTCACAGCCATCATTGCAGGATTGGCAATCAGCATTTTTGGTGGAAGCCGTGTGCAGATAGGCGGGCCAACCGGTGCATTCATTGTGATTATCTATGGCATTATTCAGCAATACGGATTGACAGGGCTTGCCATTGCCACCATTTTAGCAGGTTTGTTCCTCATTCTTTTAGGTGTCTTGAGGCTGGGAACCATTATCCGTTACATTCCATACCCTATTATCGTAGGTTTCACAAGTGGTATTGCCTTGACCATTTTCTCTACTCAAATTAAAGATTTGTTCGGGTTGCACATAGAGGGGGCCGTACCTGCCGACTTCATTGCCAAGTGGGCATGTTACATTCAGAATTTCAACACAATAGACTTTGCCACAGCCATCATGGGTATCTTGTCTGTTGTGATTATTGCGTGCACCCCGATGGTCAGCAAGAAAGTGCCCGGTTCTTTGGTTGCCATCATCGTGATGACCATTGCCGGCATCGTGATGACAAACTATTTTGGCATCCATGTAGATACCATTGGCGACCGTTTCGACATCAAGCCCTCCCTTCCCGAAGCAGACATTCCTACTTTAAGTTGGGATAAGATAAAAGGATTGATTTCTCCTGCCATTACCATTGCTGTCTTAGGTGCAATTGAGAGCCTATTGTCTGCTACCGTTGCAGACGGTATTATCGGTAAAAAGCATGATTCTAATCAAGAACTGATTGGTCAAGGCATAGCCAATGTGCTCAGCCCTATTTGTGGCGGCATCCCTGCGACCGGAGCCATTGCGCGAACAATGACCAACATCAACAATGGTGGCAAAACACCTGTTGCAGGTATCATCCATGCTGTTGTTTTGCTGCTGATATATTTCTTCCTCATGCCTTACGCCAAATACATCCCCATGTCCTGTCTGGCAGGCGTGCTTGTGGTCGTCAGTTACAACATGAGCGGTTGGAGGACAGTTCGTGAACTGATGCACAATCCGAAAAGCGACACGTTCGTCTTATGCCTCACCTTCATTCTCACCGTTATTTTCGATTTGACTGTCGCGATTGAAGTAGGCTTGATGTTGGCTTGTATGCTTTGCATGCGCCGAATGGCAGAAACCACGCAAGTCAGCGTTCTCACAGATGACGATGACATTGACCCAACCGCAGAGACCGACATTGCGGAAAATCCCAACATAGAACACCTTAGCATTCCCGAACACGTTGAAGTGTACGAAATCAATGGTCCTTATTTCTTTGGCATCGCCAACAAGTTTGAGGAGGTGATGGCACGCATGAAGGAACGGCCGACTGTCCGCATTATCCGTATGAGAAAAGTGCCATTTATTGATTCTACAGGAATTCACAACCTCACTACTTTGATTGGAATGTCAAAAAAAGAGGGTATCAAGATTATCCTTTCGGGAGTTAATGACTATGTGCGCGACGTCCTTAACAAAAATGGATTTAAGGAATTAGTAGGCGAAGAAAACATCTGCCCGAACATCAATGAAGCCTTAGAGCGTGCCAAGCA
>JAFLUS010000145.1 GCA_022508685.1 Prevotellaceae bacterium
AGTTTCCGTCGGGTTTGAGGGCTTCGGTGAAAGGTGATGCGACCCAATGGAAAGTTTCGGCAGCATCGGGGTGAGCGGGGTCGAACGCGACGTAGTCAGGACGAAGGTGACGGATAATGGGAAGTTGGAGTTGCTTCATGCCCTCGACAACCATTTTGGCAATTTCGTATGCGCCGTAGGGATTGAAGTGCGTGTTGTCCGCCAATGCCGTTGTCTGTCCCGGGAAGGTGTTGGCAGGGTAGTGGACGAAGGCACGCTTCGACGCCTCTTCGCCGAGTGTTTCGTAGAAGGTGCGCGTCATCTCGTGCAATTCAATCACGGGTACGTTTTCGCGGCGTGCCACTTGGCGCATGGCGTCGGGGTAGTCGCCGTGCGTTTCCTGAATGTGTCCGTCGGCGAAGGAACGGCGCTGCGTCGGGGTGACGAAAATGGGGGTGGCTCCGCGTTGGCGGGCTTCGTCGACGAATTGCTTGAGACAGAAGGCGAAGTTGTAGTATGCACCGGCACCGGCAAAGCGTTGCTTCTGGTCGTTGTGTCCGAATTCGATGAAAATGTAGTCGCCCGCCTTCATGAGGGAGAGAATTTTCCGCAGCCGTCCTGCAGCGATGAAGGTGGATGCCGTCTCGCCGCTTTCGGCGTAGTTGGCAATGGCGACGTTGTCGTCGAACCATCGCGGAATCATTTGTCCCCATGATGCCCATGGCTCATAGTCTTGGTCTACTACGGTGCTGTTGCCGCACAGCCACAGGGTGGGGATAGTGTCCGACGCCGGTTCGACACGGATGGACGAAACGGCGGGAGCATCGCCACTGATTTCGATGGTGAGGCGGTCGTCCCAGTTCAGTTTGCCTTCTTCGCGTTTCTTGATGCGTACATGGTCGGTGATGCGTGCCGTGCCGGTGGAGTCGGTGGTGCGGATGTGGGTGTCGCGCTTGTTCACGACGAACGTGCAGGTGACGAACTCGCCTTTGCGCGTGGGTACGTTTTCGGCAAACAATCGGCGCGATTCGGCTCGCAAGGTGGTGCTGCCGGCATGGCGGCGATGTCCGAGTGTGATGCTGACGCGATAGTTTCCGTCGGGTACGGCGAAACTGACGAAGCACGGCTGTTCGCCCAATCCGCGTTGCTTGGTCAGTGACGGCGGTGCAGCGTGGACGAAGTCGAAGCCATAGCCTTTCTCTGCCGTGTAGATGTCGTCGGGCGAAAGGCGGATGGCAGATGCGTCGCTGCCGTCGAACGAAACGTAATAGGATTGTGCCGAGAGTTCGGCAGGAAGGACGAGTGTCAGGGCAGCAAGGGCTGCCATGGTGAAGATGCGGGAGGGGTGAACCATAGACGAAAGGGATTACTTGTTCAGCGTGACGGTCTGCAGTGCGGCTTCGAGCCGTCGGATGAGTTCGCGCTTTTTCTTGTTGGGTGCATAGACGAAACCTTCGGCGGTGAGGATGCGTTGGCGGTCAGTGTCGACGAACGTGTAGGAAACAAAGGGCCCGCCCATTGCGTCGTATTCCATTGCCCACAAGCCGCGCAGTTCGATGACGTTGACGTTGCCTACCTTGATGGCGCGGGTCTGCATCACGCGGTGGTCGGTGGTCATGTAGGGCACACGGCCGTCTTCGAGCGTTTCGCCCTCGATGTTCTGCCGCATGAACGAATCGCGCTTCTGCACGATAGCCTCGTCGGTGAGTTGGTCTGCCGACGTATAGGCGTAACTGTACATGCAGAGGTTCAGATAGTTCTCGTGCCGCCCTTCAGCCGATGCCCAGAAGAAGTCTTTTCCCACCTTGATGGCGTTGAGTTCTTCGGGCGCACGCACGTCGCAGCCGAACTGCTTCTGTGCCTGTTTCTGCACGATGCCGCTGAATTGCCGCTGCAGCCGTTGGACGCCTCTCTTGAGTTCGCTGTCGTTGAACAGGCGCAGCACGTCGTCGATGCGTTCTTCACACAGACGGGCAAACGAGGCTTCGTCGGGCGCAACGAGTTTGACGAGCACCTGTGGCTGGCAGTACACGTTGCGGGCGACCTGCATTTCCGCTTCAGCGTATTTGCTGCCGATGTCGGCCATGAGCACGTTCGCGTAATAGAGGAAAGCCCCTCGGAAGGCGACGGGATTGATGCTGGTCACGCGGAAGTTGGCTTCTACCTGCGTGAGGCATGGGATTTCCTTTTCGATGATTTGCCGCAGCGGTTCGCCCTGACTGCCGTTGAGCCAGTCTTTTGGGGCGACGACGAGCAGTTCGTAGGGGGCAGACGTCGGTTGTCCGAGTTTGCCGCCGTCTTTCTTGCTGTCGCTGCACGACGCGAGGCAGAGCGTCAGCAGCAGGAGTGCGGCAAGGAGGCTGAGGTGTCGCATGGGGGCAGTGATTTATCGTTGGAGTTGGTAGACTTCGCTGCCGGCGAGGAGGAAGCAGCCGAGTCCGAAGTCGTCGAAGTCGGGTTCATGGTTCTTCGCCACAGGTTGCGAGTCTTTGGGTTCCTTTCCCGTGCCTTGCACGTAGTGCAGAAATCCGTCGCGCCGCAGACAATGGCGGACGAGGGCGTTCCACGTGCGGGCGATGACGGGCGTGAAGCGTTCGGACGGCAGCAAGCCGTTGCGCACGCCCCAAGCCATGCCGTAGAGGAAGAGGGCGGTGCCGGTCAGTTCCTTCCCTCCGAAATTCGTGGGGTCGTGAAGGCTGACGTTCCAGAACGCATCCTTGCGCTGGCATTGCAGCAGCGCGTTGGTCATGCGGAGGAAGTCGGCGCGATAGTCGTCGAAGTGGAAGGCAGCGGGCATGGTGCCGTGTTGCTGCCGGTAGAGCAGCGCGTCGTCCATGGCACGCACCAAGGCGGCATAGACCCACCCGTTGCCGCGGCTCCAGTAGCAGTTCGCGCCGTTGGGTTCGCGGTAAGGCGGTACGAAATCCTTGTCGCGCCACCACAGGCCTTCGGCGGTGTTGAAGAGTCCGCCCGCCAGCGTGTCGCGCGTCCAGAGGTACATGTGGTAGCCGTGTTCGGCATACTGCAAGGCATGGCTCTGCATCGCGGCAGAGTCGGCAGCGCAGATGCGCGTCAGTTTGGTCAGTACGGGCAGCCCCATCTGTATGGCGTCAATCCACGTCCAGTCGTGCAGGCTGCTGTTGCCGTAGCGCGTCTTGGTGGCAGGCGTCATGTGTTCGGGTGCCGGCGCGAGGAGATTGTCCATGCACTGGATGGTGGGGCGAATCATGTGGTCTGCCTTGTCGGTGGCAGAGGGTGTGCTGACGGCGTCGCAGTAGAGGTCGAGATAGGTCTGGCAGCAGCAGTAGTCGTCGGCGTCGCGGGTGTAGATGCCGTTGCGCGGCGTAAAGCGGTGGAAGTCTGCCCATTCGGCAACGTACTGCAGGTTCTGCGGACGCGGGTCGATGCGGTTGAGTGCAATGAGTCCTTCGTAGTAGACGCCGCGTGTCCACAGGTTGCTCGGGCGTTCCTTGTTGACAAACGTCGGGAGCGTGGGGTCGGGGTGTTGCCGGATGAAATAGTCATTGGCGCGGTGCATGGCAGCCAGTACGTCGGACGGACGTGGGAGGGTGCGTGCCTGCACACCTGTGGTGCAGATGAGGGCAAGGCATAGGAGAAGGTGTTTCATGGTGTTGTGTATTATGGGTTACATGACGGTGGTGAGGACACGTTCCAGTTCCTCTTGGTTGATGCCGACGGTGAACTCTCCGCGTTGCGCGAGCGTGATGCGTCCGGTCTCCTCGCTCACAATGATGGCGAGGGCGTCGCTCTGCTGCGTGATGCCGAGTGCGGCGCGGTGGCGCAGTCCCAGTTCCTTGGGTATGTTGGTGCTGTGGCTGACGGGCAGGATGCAGGCTGCCGCCACGATGCGGTTCTGTGCCACGACCATGGCGCCGTCGTGCAGCGGTGAGTTTTTGAAGAAGATGTTCTTGATGAGTTGTGCGTTGATGTTGGCGTCGATGGTCTCTCCGGAGTTGACGATGTCGCGGAGCGACATCTTGCGCTCTATGATGATGAGTGCGCCCACATAGTTCTTGCTCATGTAGCCACAGGCACGCACGATTTGCATGATGGCGGGATTTTCCACCCGTGGCGTGTGCTCCTTGTGCTTGAACAGCAGCCGGCGGAGTGCGGCGACGTGGTTGCTTGTGCCGATGGTGAGGAAGAAGCGGCGGATGTCCTCCTGAAAGAGGATGATGAGGGCGAGGACGCCTACGCTGACGAGTTTGTCGAAAATGTTGCCGAGCAGTTTCATCTGCAACACTTGTGATACCAGAATCCACGAGACGATGAAGATGAGGATGCCGTAGAACACGTTGAGCGAGCCCGACGACTTCATCAGTTTGTAGATATAGTAGAGGAGGAATGCCACGCAGAGTATGTCGATGGCGTCTTTGAATCCGAATTCAATCATGGTGGTCTTGCGTTTTCGGTTTGAGCATTTGGTGGATGCGGACGGCTTCGACGGCTGCCCGCACGTCGTGCACCCGCAGCAGGTGGCAACCCCGTTCGAGTGCGAAGGCGTGGGCTGCCGTGGTGCCGTTGAGCGCGGTCTGCGGAGTGGCGCCCAATGGTTTGTATATCATGCTTTTGCGCGACAGCCCCACGAGCAGCGGAAGTCCGAACAGGTGGAACGTGTCGAGCCTTGCCAGTAGGTCGTAGTTCTGCTCCGTGGTCTTGGCGAAGCCGAAGCCCGGGTCGAGGATGATGTCCTTCTGTCCGCAGTCGCGCAGCCGCTGGATGCGTTCGGCGAAGTAGAGCAGCATGTCGGCGACGAGGTCGTCGTAGTGCGTGTGCTGCTGCATGGTCTGCGGCGTTCCCTGCATGTGCATGAGCACGTAGGGCACGCCCAGCCGCGCCACCGTCGGCAGCATGTCGGGGTCGAGGCTGCCGCCCGAGATGTCGTTCACGATGTGCACGCCGTATTCTTCCACGCACATGCGTGCCACGTCGCTGCGGAAGGTGTCGACCGAGAGGATGGCGTCGGGAGCCGCTGCACGCACGACGGAGAGTCCGTTGCGCAGCCGTTGCATTTCTTCCGCAGCCGTGATGTCGGTGCTCTGCGGACGCGAACTATAGGCGCCGACGTCGATGACGGACGCGCCTTCGGCAATGATTTGCTCGGTGCGCTGACGGACGGCATCGGCAGTCTGCACGCGGCTGTCGGCATAGAAGGAGTCGGGCGTGAGATTGAGGATTCCCATCACCTGCGGCGTGCTCAAATCGAGCAGCCGACCTCCGACGTTGAGTGTGTATGTAGGCATCGCTTGCGATTTTCTTCGCAAAAATAGTGATTATTTTTCAACTTTCGGTGCTGTGGCTGCCACTTTTCGCGTTTTGGTGCGTCACGGAGCAAAAATCGGCTGTCGGCGAGGGTTGAAAAACGGCGTTGCGAAGGGGCGGAAATTTGTCAGGGAAGAAAGTTTTTTTTCATAGGGAACAAAGTTTTATTTCGTAGGCACGAAAGTTTTTTTTCTCAGGCATGAAATTTTATTTTCATAGGCACGAAATTTTATTTTCATAGGCACGAAAAATAATTTTGTCAGGCACGAAATTTTCGGTCGTTTGTGGTGGTTTGTATCGTGCTTGCTGTCAGCGTGTTATGAACTTTACTGCTGGCAGCCCGTTGCGTTGCTGCCCTCGCGCGCGTGCGCACGCATATATTATATATGTATGCGCTTCGGGGGAGAAGTGGGGCACGTGCAGAGCCGCCACGATGGTGCGGTGGCGGGACGGCGGATGAATAAAGAAGCGGAAAAGTGAGGTAGCAATGGAATTTTT
>JAFLUS010000146.1 GCA_022508685.1 Prevotellaceae bacterium
TACCTCACAGGGTAGATAGTTGCGAATTTCGCAACTAAAATCAGTGTCAATTTTTTGAAATTGCGTTATGGATTCTCCTTATGTCGCCCCAAACTTGCAGAGGCATTAACATGCTTGTGCCAACTGGTATATTATTGCAAAAAAAATAGAAGTATCGGAATGATGTTGAGATTCCTGCAGAGAAAAAAACAATTCCTCCGCAGAGAAAAAAGACTTCGTCTGCGGAGGAATTTTGAATTATCGGATAACTACTTTCTGTCCACCTACAATGTACACGCCCTTGGGCAGACCATTGAGCGTCGTTGCGCCTTTACGTATCAATACACCATTGATGCTGTATATGTCGGCCACACCACCTTGCGCGGGTACACTGTCAATCGCATTGGGAAGGTCGTCAGCATCAAATACATAGACGAGGATATCCGTAGCATCGCCTGTAGACGGAGTGAGGTATGCAGCATACTTTTTAACCATTGCTTCCTCATCGTCTTCTACGATATAGAATCCCGTCACTTCATCGCGAGTTTGGAGGACATAACTGCCTGATGGCGCCGTCACATCATCACTGAATACACCAATGAGCCAACCATTGGCATAAGCATCATCCATATTCACGGGTTCACCTTCAAATACATATTTGCTGTCCTCACCCACTTTCTTAATAATATACGGCGTGTTGGCTGCAATGGTGCTCTCGAGCATGAGGTTGAGCACACCATCTTCCGTGGCTGACTGCACGCTGTACACTTCCATGCCGTCGGGTACCGAGGCATCGAAAGGCAGTATCATCGTACCATACTCGGCTGTAAATTCAATTTCGATTTCTTCTGTCACTACCGGCGGAACATTCAGCGTAATGGTCAGCGGTTGCGATGAGTCGGAAATGAAGTACAATGTGCCTGCAGTCAATGCAATGGTGGTTGCTTCCAGCGGTGATGATGAAATTTCGCTCATCAGCGCATCAACGGTTGTCGTTTCAATACCCTCGATAGTCGAGAAGTCATAGTCGCCTTCCGCCATCACTTGATACGCATACCACTCACCTGCGACGATTTCTCCGTCTCCTGTGAATGGTTTTGCGATAGAGGACAGATAGGAGTCAAGATAGGTCAAGCGGAAATTGTCAGCCTTATACCACCAATAACCATCGGCACGATAGGGCTTATGCACACCGGCTGCACCATCGGCACTACCGACAGCACCGATAGTGGCTGTACCGTCGGTTACATCAAATTCGTAGGATGCCTCTTGGAACGTTTCCTTAGATGGATAATCTCCGCCCGTTTCCGTTCCGTCGTTATGTCCGCCGTTGGCTGTCAAGTAGACTGTCGCACCATCAGACGCAACGAGGGCTTCCAAACGATAGCGACCGTTGGGCAGACCGACGATGGTTTGCGTAACAGGAACACCCTTCCACCACGTATTGAAAAGATAGTTGCCGTCAGTACCTTCCGTTACATATGGATCAAAAGGTTCGCGAACACCTGTATCGTCAGATATACCATTGGGAAGATTCCAACCTGTAAGGTCACCAGTTTCAAAACTATGGTTAACTATCAAAGACGTCATATCCACATACGCATCAACAGTCCGTAACAGGGCTGCAATAGCGGCATATACCTGCGGTACGATGCGTTCTTGAATCTCGCTATCCGCATATTCACCACCATTGTAATTATCTTTAATAGGATTGATGGTGTTGAGGAATTCCGTAATGCGTTCTTCAGTAGCCGTAGAACTTGCCTTTTCATAAGCGTCATCAGCATCCTTAAGCGCATTTGCCAAGATTTTGTAGACCGCAATCGAGGGTTCTGCCTCACGATAGGCTTCTGACATCGCATTGTAGGTTTCCATCGTCGGATTGGTTTCAAAGTCGGCTTGCGCTGCCATATAGGCTGTTCTCAACGTCTTCTCGCAAACGGGATTCAGTAATTCACCACCAACTTCTGCTGTAACAGCCTCGCCGAGGTATTCTACATCGACATCAGTGAAGGCTATCCAGTTAAACGTGGCATCCGCAATTTTGAAACCGAATTTCAATTCACCACTCTCACCGACCATACCAATCACGGAATAATTGCTCCATACACCATTTGTACACAACTGCCCATTGGTGATTTGGATAGCGGACTCGTTTGCAAAGAGCGATGCGCCAGAGATAGTCGTAGTACCCGCTTCGTTCAAGATGCGCGTCCGTATGCTGACTTTATAATAACCGGGCGTAGCATCGGAAAGCGTGTAACAGATTTCGCCATCACCCAAATGACCGCTTTTCTTCGTCCAATCTTCATAGAACGGCGTCACCATGCCCGACCCATCAGTCAAACCTTCCTCTGACCATGAATTTACTTGGAACGTATCGCCCGTTGTCGACACCCATCCTGTCGTTTTGTAGGCATTGAAAGGGACTGAAATCATTTGGTCGTCACTCACTTTGGGCAGATAGCGCCAATTGTTCTCTATCAAAGCCTCGACCAGTTCCAAGCCGCGAGTGGCATAATTACCGCTCTTGTCCACACCTGCATAGTCCATCAGAATGACACCCGTTGGCCCTGCAGAGTGCGTAGAAAGATAGTCGAGAATCGTAGCATGCGTATTGACGGCATTGCTGCGATAACCATTACTTGTCGACGTACCATTATTATTGTAAGCCGAGGCAAAGTTGAATACCCACACGATGTCGGAGGCTGTGTTGGCCACATTGTGCATACTGAAATCAAGCATAGTGCGAATGGCATTCGCTTTGCGATATTCAGCACCATAGGTCGATGAGAAGTCCTGCATATAGAGCGGTGATGAAGAAGTCGGTCCCAGTATGCGTCCTGCCGTTTGGGCATTCCAGTCTACATAACCGCACCAGTTCGTGAAGAACCCACCAATGGGTGTATCATCATATTTATCACGACTGAGAATCAGGATTTTTCCACGCATTTCACCCACCGTGAGGTCGGGACGAAAATCAACCATATAGTCCTTCAAGTCATCGCTGTTGAGCAAACTGAGCAACATTGTCTTATACTTTTCCTTGTCGTTATCATAGCCATCCGCATAGAGCATGTGGATGACGGCGAATTCCGTCGGATTGGCCACCAACGAGTCGCGAAGTTGCCTGAGCGCATCGTCGAAGTAGAGTTTAGTTTGCAATACGCCGTGATTGATTGCCAAGCGGCTGCCATTGACTTTTGGACGGAGGTCGAACGCACGAACGCCTGCAGCCCATTGCTTGGCGAAAGTCAAATCTTGTGTCGTACCATAAGTTGGTCCCGTCAGTGTACCCGCCAATCCGGTCCAACCATTACCCGTAGCGGAATCGTGCGCACCGGGAATCGAAAGGTCAACTACATAGGCATGATTCGGCAGATACTTCATCCAGTTGTCTGCATGCACCGTGGTACACATACAGACCATCATTGCCATCATTAAATAGACGTGTTTCATCATAACTGTCAGTGTTTATTGGTTAACAAAAATATAATTACAAATCTTCGCGGAACTGCCTCATCACAATTTTCCGCCATAAGCGAGGTCACCGGCATCTCCCAGTCCGGGAACAATGTAAGCATGTTCGTTGAGCGCGTCGTCAATCGCTGCACACCACAGTGTGACATTATCACAATCTTGAAAGACTTGACGCACATAGTCCACACCTTTCTTCGAAGCAATCACGCAGCACAGGTGAACGACGGCAGGCGTACCTTTCGTCAAAAAGGCTTCGTAGCCCAATTCCATACTGCCACCAGTAGCCAACATCGGGTCTGCCACGATAAGTGTCGTGCCATTGAGGTCAGGAGAGGCAATATACTCAATGTTGATGCCGACTTCTTCACATTCCTTATCTTTATAATAGCGATAGGCTGAAACAAACGCATTCCCTGCTTTGTCGAACACATCGAGAAAACCTTGATGGAACGGCAAACCGGCACGGAAAATCGTACCGACAACAATGTCGTCGGCTGGAACATTGGTAGGTGCCACTCCCAACGGCGTTTGCACATGCTGCTCGGAATACGTCAGCGTCTTGCTCAATTCGTATGCCATCATCTGCCCGATGCGGGTGAGATTGTGGCGAAAGCGCATTCGGTCTTTCTGAATCTCCACATCGCGAAGTTCAGCCATGAACTGATTGACGATGCTGTTGGTGTCGGCAAAATTGATAATCTTCATCGTTTTATTATAGGTTGCAGTTTGCTTACAAACAAGAAGTACAAAGTACGAATACACAATCAGATGTGTATTCGTACTTTGTACTTTGACCATTATTTCCGTCCTTGGAATTTACCTTTGTGTTTCCAAAACATCCATGCAGGATATGGAGGTTCGTCCACCGTCAGTTCTTCGCGTACCTTCCGCCGAATCATCTGCTCATAGGAGCGTCCTTCTGTTATGATTTTATAAATCATCGGCCATGGTGGCAAACCACCGATATTGCGGTCGTCAATAAATAAATCTGCATTTATCTTGCAAGAAAAATGACCGGGGCGTTCTTCTTTGAACATATCCGACGAGTCGCTGTTGACGGCATAAAACTCCACGTCGCGCTCCGCACACCAATCAATGGCTTGTTGCAACAGTTCGCCTTCACGCACCGTCCACAGAATGAGCCGGTGTCGGTCGCGTATCAGCATTTTCAACACTTCTATAGCATAGGGACGTTCTTCTCCTATCGCGGGATATTTATTCTCGACGATGGTGCCATCGAAATCTACTGCTATAACCATAGGATAGGAATCTATCATTAAATTTCGTCCAACTTATCTCCGTCACCATAGCCATAGCCGTACGTTCTTCTGTAGCCATAACGACCATAACTATAACGACCACCCTTTCCTGTATCTTCTTTTACAGCATTGAAGATGAGGTTCACGTTCGGCAAACGTCCGTCTCGGGCAAAAGTATTGATTAAAGCAACATCAGCCTTCAGCGTGTAGTTGGCACGCACGATAAACAGCGATGCATCAGCAAATGGTGCTATGGAAAGCGTATCGGACACTAAACCAATCGGAGCAGTATCTAATAATACATAATCATACTTCGTTTTCAAATAATCAATTGCCACTTGCAGATTTTCGCGTTCAAGCAATTCTGCTGGGTTAGGTGGAATGGGGCCTGCCGGAAGAATATCCAGATTAGGACTGATGCCAGAAGGCTGAATCAGCATATCAATATAGGAAACGTCATTAACGTCATGCGACAGGAAGTTGGACATACCGCGCTCCGTGTCTGGAAGATCGAACAATCCAGCCAATCGCGGTTTACGTATATCAAGCCCAACAATCACGACTTTCTTACCGACAAAGGCAATACTTGCTGCAAGATTGGAAACAATCGTAGTCTTTCCCTCACCCGAACTGGCAGATGTGAACAATAACACTTTCTGACCATTTTTCAAGATAAACGGCAAGTTTGAACGTAAGGTACGATACACCTCCATCATGACGCTGTTTCGGTTTTCTTGTATCACAACCGTGCGGTCACCCTTGGTCAGCGCCTTGACATAGGGAACTGTACCCAAAAGCGGCGTACTTGTCAGCCGTGTCAAATCTTCTTTATCCACAATTCTATAACGGAAGAACTGGCGGAGATAATAATATGCAAACGGAATAACCAATCCGAGCACAAAGGCTACTAAGTAAATGATGCTTTTTTTCGGAGATATTGGTCTATTGACAGCCAATGGTTCCTCTATCATTTTTCCTTTATATGCAGCCGAAGCCAACGTAATGGCATTTTCTTCACGCTTCTGCAGCAACATCA
>JAFLUS010000147.1 GCA_022508685.1 Prevotellaceae bacterium
GCTGTGATGAGGGCGAGGGGCATTCCTTCAACGGCTTTGGGCACGCGCGACATGGCCAACTGTTCGCGCAGACCTGCAAAGAGGACCATGGCGAGATAGAAGCCGAGGGCGGTGGAGATGGCATAAACAACGCCTTGCAGGAGGTTGTAATCCTTCTGTATCACGAGGATGGCTACACCGAGGATGCAGCAGTTGGTGGTGATGAGCGGAAGGAATACGCCGAGTGCTTGATAGAGGGAGGGAGATACCTTCTTGAGGATGATTTCCACCATCTGCACGAGCGCGGCGATGACGAGGATGAAGGCGATGGTCTGCAAGTAGCCAAGGTTGTTGGGGTCGAGCACGAATTTCTGGATGAGGTAGGTAACAATCGTGGCAAGTGTGAGCACGAAGGTTACGGCGAGTCCCATGCCCGATGCTGTGGAGATTTTCTTGGATACGCCGAGGAAGGGGCAAATTCCGAGGAACTGCGACAGCACTACATTGTTAATGAAGATGGCTGTGATGAATATCAATATGTATTCCATAATCTATTCGTTGTTTGTGAGTTCTTGCTCAATGGGGGTTATGCCTTTCTTAATTTATTGACGGCTGCGATGAGGTAGCCGAGTGCAATGAATGCGCCGGGTGCGAGGACGAACATGAGCATTCCGTAGTTTTCGCCTTGCAGGGTGATGCCTGAAATGCCGAAGTCGTCGCTCTTGAAGAGCACTCCGGTGCCGAGCAGTTCACGGATGGCGCCGAGAAGGGTGAGTGCCATCGTGAAACCGAGTCCGATGCCCACGCCGTCGAAGACGGATGCAATGGGATTGTTCTTGGCTGCAAATGCTTCGGCACGTCCGAGGATGATGCAGTTCACCACGATGAGGGGGATGAAGAGTCCGAGTGTGGCGTAGATGCCGGGCAGATAGGCCTGCATGAGCATTTGCAGGATGGTCACCAGCGATGCGATGACGACGATGTAGGACGGAATGCGTACCATGTCGGGGACGAGATTCTTGATGAGCGAAATGATGAAGTTGCTCAGAATCAGGACAAACATGGTGGCGAGTCCCATGGAGAGTCCGTTGATGGCGGACGAGGTGGTGCCGAGTGTCGGACACATACCCAGCAGAAGCACGAACGTGGGGTTCTCCTTGATGAGTCCGTTCGTCAATATTTTAATGTTACTCATTTTTGTGTCTCCTTTCTGTTTTATTGTTGTGCGTTCAACTGGTCGTATGCGTTTTTGATGGCAAGCAGGAATGCACGCGAGGTAATGGTCGATGCGGTAATGGCGTCTACGTCGCCACCGTCTTTGCTGACGGTGAAGTTGCAGGTGCCGGGGTTCTTACCGATGATGTCGCCTTTTTCGCCTTTCTGAAACCACAGTCCGGCTTTTGCGCCCAATCCGGGTGTTTCGGCATGTTCGAGAATGGTGTAACCGAGAATGGTGCCTTCGGTGTCGAAACCGACGAGCACTTTGAGCGCACCACCGAATCCGTTTTCAGTTGTCTGTACGGCGGTTCCCAGTGCAGTTCCTTGTGCATCGGCCACGTCGTAGAATACAAATGTTTTCTCTTTACCGCCGATGGTAGCCTTCTGCTCCGTGGGGTCTGCGACATTGATGTCTTCACTGCCCATCACCTTCTTGATGCCAGCAGCAAGGTTGTCGGCATTGATTTTCTCAATCTGCGGGGCGGTGATGGCATTGACGGCTGCTAATGCACCTCCTGCAATGACAGCGATGACGGTGAGCACGACTGCCATGTTGGTTAATGATGAACTGAGTTTTTTCATTTCTTTACCTCCCCGAATCGTTTTGGTTTGAAATAGTTGTTAATGAGCGGTGTAAACGCATTCATGATGAGGATGGCGAACGACATACCTTCGGGATAGGCTCCCCACGTACGGATAACGATGGTGAGGAAGCCGATGGCTACACCATAGACGATTTGTCCTTTCTTCGACATCGGTGAGGTGACGTAGTCAGTTGCCATAAATACGGCACCGAGCATCAGACCTCCGCTCGCCAATTGAACTACCGGTGGAGCGTACATGGGATTTGCCCAATTCAGCAACCCAGAGCAAACTGCCACCGTAGCAAGAATGCTGACGGGGATGTGCCATGTGATGATGCGTCGAACGAGCATGTAAATCAGACCGATGAGGATGGCGATGGCGCAAACTTCACCCATCGCTCCGCCTGTCTTACCGATAAGCATTTCAAATGAAGTGGGCAGGTCGTTCAGAAGACTTGCATCGCCAGTCTTGACGGCTTGCTGCATCAGTGCCAACGGCGTAGCACCAGTATGTCCGTCAATGGCAGCATCGGCAATGGTTGTGAAACCAAGGGTGGGTTTCGGCCATGTCGTCATTTGCACAGGGAATGAAATGAGCAGGAAGGCACGACCGGCAAGTGCGGGGTTGAAAAGGTTGCAGCCAATTCCTCCGAACGTCATCTTCACGACACCGATAGCAAAGAGGGCGCCGAGAATGACAATCCACAAGGGAAGATTGGACGGAAGGTTGAAGGCAAGCAGAACGCCTGTCAGGATGGCTGAACCATCGCAAACGGTGGATTGCGGATTCTTGAGCATATATTTGTTGATTGCCCATTCAAAGAATACGCAGGAGGCAACGGAAACGAGCGTTACCTCTATGGCACCGAGTCCGAAGAAGATGAACGAACAAAGTAAGGCAGGAATGAGGGCGATGAGTACGCCGTACATGTTCTTGCCTACAGAGTCGCCCGAATGGACGTGCGGTGACAATGAAACGGTTAATTTATTCATACGTTGTTTTCTATTATAAATTCGCGATGACCATGCTCGGCATGGTGTCATTCATGAATCTTTGATGATAACTGAATGTCAATTCTTGGCTTGGCGTGCCCGAATGATGCCCATCACGGTTGATTTACCCATGCGGACATAGTCGAGCAACGGACGATGAGACGGGCAAGTGAACTGGCAGGAACCACATTCGATGCAACTTACGATATCTTCGGCTTCTGCGCGTTCCCATTCCTGCATTGCAGAGAGTTTGGAAAGCAGGTAAGGTTCCAATCCCATCGGACAAGCATTGACGCACTTAGCACAGCGGATACAGGGTTGGGCTTCAGCACGTTTTGACTCTTGCTCATTCATGATGAGCACACCCGACGAACCTTTGCAAATCGGCACTTCGGTGTTGACCAGTGCTTTACCCATCATCGGGCCACCGCCAATCAGTTTGCCTGTATCTTCGGGCAGACCGCCGCACGCATCGATGAGTTGGCTCATAGGCGTACCCATACGCACAAGGAAGTTGCTGGGATGTGCAAGACTCTTTCCCGTAACGGTGACGATGCGTTCGAAGAGCGGTTTGTTCTTCATCACAGCCTCATACACAGCATAAGCCGTACCGACGTTCTGCAGGATGGCGCCAACGCTGACGGGTAATGCAGGAGGTGCAGGCACTTGGCGTCCGACAACGGCGTCGATGAGTTGCTTTTCACCACCTTGCGGGTATTTTACCTTCAGCGGAACAATCTCAATATTGCCGTTTTGCGCATATTGCGTCGCCTTTGATGTCAGCAACTGGATGGCATCCGGTTTGTTGTTTTCAATACCGATGTAAGCCTTGTTCACGTTCATTGCCTTCATCAGGAGGGTGACACCGACGAGGATTTCGTCAGCATGCTCCAACATCAGGCGATGGTCGGCGGTGAGGTATGGTTCACACTCTACGGCATTGATGATAATCCATTCCGGTTTGGAACCGGGAGGGGGCGACAACTTTACGTGAGTGGGGAAACATGCGCCTCCCATACCTACGACGCCGGCATTCTTGATTTTCTCAACGATGTCCTTGTCAGTCAGTTCCGGACGTTCTTTCAAAGTAACGAGGTCGGACGAGCGGTCGATGCTCTCTTCCCATTCGTCGCCTTCAACCGTAATGTAGACTGCAGGCTTGGCATATCCGCTTGCATCAACCACGGTATCGACTTTCAGCACAGTTCCGGAAACGGAAGAGAAGATGGGTGCTGAAACAAAGCCACCTGCTTCGGCAATCATGGTACCCACCTTCACCTTGTCGCCCTTCTTGACGATAGGTTTGGCAGGAGCACCGATGTGCTGCCCCATAGGAAAGACGGCAACCTTTGGCAATTCGGCAACCTTTATGGGCTCGGCGGCTGACAATTTATTTTCTGCTGGATGTACTCCACCAATTTTGAATGTCTTCACGTTTTCTATAATTGAAAATGATGATTGAAAATGAAAATTTACTGTTCCGCCTCAGGCTTTGCCGGTGCAGCAGGTGCAACCGCTTCAGCCGTCGCTGCTTTCTGTGCAGCAGGCTGCTCGGCAGCAGGTTTCGGCTTGCGCGGAGGCATGTTGATGGCATGGATGGTCAACTTCGGACATTCGTCCTCGCACTTGCGGCACAAACGGCACTTTTCGGGGTCGATGTAAGCGAGGTTGTTTTCGACGTGTACGGCATCGAATTCGCAGACCTTCTGGCACTTCATGCAACCGATGCAGGCCACTTTGCACGCCTTCATCGCCACGGCACCTTTGTCCTTGTTCATACATTCCACAACGACGCCCATCTTTTTAGCGGCCTTCATCTCACGCACTTCGATGATGTTGCGCGGACAAGCCTTCGCACATGCACCGCAAGCCGTACATTTCGCCGTATCGACCTCGGGCAGTCCCGTTTCCGGATTCATTTTGATTGCGTCGAACTGGCACGCAGCAACGCAGTCGCCACAGCCCAAACAGCCGTAGGCACATGCCGTCTCGCCCATGCACGTCGTGTTGGCAATGCGACAAGTCTTCGCACCATCGTATTGCACAAGGCGCGGACGATTTTCGCATGTACCGTTACAACGCACAACGGCTAACTTCGGAGCCGACGCCTCGACCTTCATGCCGAGGATGGCGGCAACCTTCTCCATGCACGGCTGACCGCCGACAGGACAGTTCAGACCTTCCAGACTTCCGGCATCGGCAGCCTTCACGCAGGCTGCAGCCATACCGCCACATCCGGGAAATCCGCAACCGCCGCAGTTGGCACCCGGCAACGCTTCGTTGACCAGACCGATGCGTGGGTCTTCCTTTACTGCAAACTTCTTGGCGGTGAAGAACAGCACGAGGGCTGCAATCAAACCAACCGCTCCAAGAACAATTACAGCGATGAGAATTACATTCATAATTTGTTGTTTTTATTAAAGTTATAGATTTTTATGATTCAATCCAAAAAGAAAATGTCCGGCTCAATCTCTGACGAAAGAGCGACAACAGAACGTAGTAGACGCAGAGCACAGCCAGTACACCGACCACAGCCCACAATTCATTGAGCGCCATTACCTTGAGCGCAACAACCAACCATACCACCATCAGCAACAGCGGCAATGCGAAAGCGAGAAGCACAGCACGTTTGCCCATAGACAACGAACCGCACACCGTGACTTCATCGCCTATGCGATGCTGCCCGGTGGCGCCCCAAACATCTACGATTTTCTCTTTCGCTTCAGCGGATGTGCACATCGCCTTTGCTTGGCAGGAAGAACATGCCGACGCCTGAACGATGCGCACGCGGACATGGTCTTTTTCTACACTTTCAACAATACCTTGATGGCTAATCTTGCTGTTTTTGTGCATCATGCAATCTCTACTTTGCAAATTGTACGCAAATTTAGCGTTTTTATTTCGTGCAGCAAAATTATCATTCATATTT
>JAFLUS010000148.1 GCA_022508685.1 Prevotellaceae bacterium
CCCGAACTCTTCGCCAAGCCCAACATCGACGGCGGACTCATCGGCGGCGCATCGCTGAAGGTTGCCGACTTCAAGGGCATCATCGACGCTTGGAAATAAGATTGCAGCATCTCGGGTTGAGGACTTTCCGCACGCATTGCGAAGTCCTCAACCTTCTCACCGAACACACAAAACGCCATGGCAAAACTGAGAGTTCTATCATTCTTGCTCTGCACATTGCTGACCACCGCGCTCTCGCAACTGAAGGCGCAGAATTTCACAGAATCCATCACCAGCGAAGTGGCGGGGCAAGGCATCATCACCATTACACAGGACTCGTTGCTCGAAGCCATCGTCAACGGCGACATGGCAGTAGAAACCACCCCTGCCAACACAAAGAAGGACGACTTCGACATCAAGCAAGGGAAGAAGCAGAAGTTGCGTGGCTATCGCATACAAATCTACTGGGGTGGCAGCAGCCGCAACGACCAAATGCAGGCAGAGCGGTTGCGTGCACGTGCAGCCAGCATCTTCCCGCAGTTCAAAGGCTACGTCGGCTATGAATCGCCCCACTGGCACTGCCGCATCGGCGACTTTTCCACACGTGCCGAGGCTGCCGAATACCTGCAACGCATGCGAAGCCTGAACAAGGAGGCAATGATTGTCCCCAGCGAAATTGTCGTTTACAAAGAATTCTGACCCCAATCATGAAAGACGAACAACTGAAAGAAGCCCGGCAATGTACGGCGCGACTGCTCGAACTGATAGGCGAAGACACCAGCCGTGAGGGACTGCTCAAGACACCGGAACGCGTGGCAAGGAGTATTCAGCAAATGACGTGCGGATACGGCATGGACCCTGCTGCCGTACTGCAGTCGGCACTCTTCAAGGCCGATTACGGACAGATGGTCGTCGTGAAGGACATCGAATTCTATTCGCTCTGCGAACACCACCTCCTCCCGTTCTTCGGCAAGGTACACATCGCCTACATCCCCGACGGAAGCATCGTCGGGCTGAGCAAATTGCCGCGTGTGGTCGACATCTTTGCACGCCGACTGCAGGTGCAGGAACACCTGACCATGCAGATACGCCAGTGCATCGAAGATACGCTCCACCCCAAAGGCGTCATGGTCGTCATCGAAGCCCAACACCTGTGCATGCAGATGCGCGGTGTGGAGAAGCAAGGTGCACAGACGCGCACCATCGATTTCAGCGGTGAATTTACCAACAGGGAACGTCGGGAAGAATTCTTCTCCATGTTGCGTTCGTAACGTTCCCTTGTCCTGACCTTTCCACCCAAAACCTCAAGCCTCTGCGCTTTCCGATGCCATGATAGACCAGTCCACCATCAATCGCATTATCGATGCCGCGAACATCGTCGATGTGGTATCGGAATACGTCACCTTGCGCCGTGCCGGAGCAAGTTACAAGGGACTGTGTCCGTTTCACGACGACAAAACACCCTCCTTCTACGTCAATCCGGCTCGCGGCATCTGCAAATGCTTTTCCTGTGGGAAGGGCGGAAACGCCGTCCACTTCGTCATGGAGCAGGAACAACTTTCCTACTACGAAGCCCTGCGTTTTCTTGCCCGCAAATATGGCATCGAAATTCAGGAGCGCGAACTGACACAGGAGGAGCGCCGCAATCAGAACGAACGCGAGAGCATGTTTGCCGTCAACGAATGGGCAAGCCTGTATTTCCACGACACGTTGCTCCACACCGACGACGGACGTTCCATCGGTTTGGCATATTTCCGCAATCGCGGTTTTCGCGACGACATCATTGAAAAATTCCGACTCGGCTATTCGCTCGACGCATGGGACGCCATGGCGAAAACCGCACTGCAGAGAGGATATAAGGAGGACTACCTGCTGCGCACCGGTCTTGCCTACAAGCGCGACAACGGACAAGTGAACGACAAGTATCGCGGGCGCGTCATCTTCCCATGGTTCTCCGTCAGCGGCAAAATTGTTGCCTTCGGCGGGCGCGTGCTCGACAGCCGCACCAAGGGAGTCAACCAGAAATACATCAACTCGCCCGAATCGGAGATTTTCCACAAGAGCAACGAACTCTACGGCATCTTCCAAGCCAAGCGACAGATGGTGAAGGAAGACATGGTGTATATGGTCGAAGGCTACACCGACGTCATTTCCATGCACCAATGCGGCATCGAGAACGTCGTTGCCAACTCCGGCACCGCCCTCAACAACGCGCAAATCCGCCTCATCCACCGCTTCACGTCGAACATCACGCTGCTCTACGACGGCGACGACGCCGGCATTCACGCAGCCTTGCGCGGAACCGACATGCTGCTTGCCGACGGCATGAACGTGAAAGTGCTCCTGCTGCCCGACGGCGACGACCCCGACAGTTTTGCCCGCAAGCACAATGCTGCCGAATTCCGCCAATACGTCACGCAGCATCAGACCGACTTCATCATCTTCAAAGTCAATCTGCTCATCCACGAAGCCGGTCGCGACCCGCGCAAGCGCAGCGAGTTGGTATCGAACATTCTGCAGAGCATCAGCGTCATTCCCGACGAAATCGTCCGTGCATCCTACATCCACGAATGTGCCGAACTGATGCAGATGGACGAGCAGATGCTTCTGCGCCAGTGCAACAAGATGCGTCGCGACTACCTGCAGAAGAAGAAAACCGAGCGCGAACGCGAAGCACAGCGGCAGCAGCATCTGGAGCAACGGCAGCAGCAGTCCGACCCTTCGTTGCCGACAGCGCCGCCGCCCGACAGCACTGACGATGTTCCGCCGGTTCTGCCCGACAATTTTCCACCCTTCGACCCTGAACGCCCGACGGACAACCTCCCACCCGACGTTCCCCCGCCCGACATTGCCGACGCGCCACCGCCCACGCCTTCAGTCATGCACCTCTCGCATGCCGACCAACGTTTCTTCGGACTGGAACGTCTGCTGATGATGTTCATCGTGCGCTACGGCGAACAAGCCATCAACAGCATCGACGCCGAAGGCAACAACATTCAGTTGCCCGTCGCGCAGTTCATCAGCGACGAACTTGCCGTCGACAATCTGCATTTCCACCACGCGCTGTATGCAAGAATGCTCGACGAAGCCATGGCGCACATCGGCGACACGGGGTTCGTCAGCAACCGCTTCTTCCTCAGCCACCCCGACGTAGACGTCAGCCGCGAAGCCTCCGAACTCGTCGACGACCGCTACCAACTCAGCAAAAGCCAGCAGATTACGGCGGAAAGCGAACGGCTGGAAGAATACGTATCCCACCTTCTGCTCGATTACAAGTACAACGTCGTCAACGAAGAATTGCAGCGCCTGTCCCGCCTGCTGGCAGACCCTTCCGTCGCAAGCGATGCGCAACGCTGCATCGAAGTCATGCAGCAGCACGCGCAGATGTCGGGCGTCAAGCGCAAACTGGCACGGGAACTCGGCGACCGCATCATCGTCAAATGACATCCATTTTCTCCCATGAAATTCCAAGTCAAGGCACTGCTCATCCTTTTTTTCACCCTGCTCATCCTTGTTGTGTATGCCATGCTGCCCAAGAGCGAAACCCTCGAACGGCAACTCGTCCCCATTCGCCTCACCTCGTTGCAGCCGTCGGAAACGCCTCCTTCCGCACCCGTCAGGAAGGACATCCCCGTCGTCGAACCGCCCGTGCAGCCGCAGAAAGTGCGCGACACGACGGCACAGCGCATCCTCTTCATCGGCGACTCCATGCTCGAAGGACTGGCACGCCGTGCAGCCGACTACGCCCTTGGCAACGGCCACGAAATCCAGTCCGTCGTGTGGTACAGCAGCAACTCCCAGCAATGGGCAGAGACCGACACGCTGCAGCATTTCATCCGCAAGTTCCAGCCCACCTTCATCATGGTCTGCCTGTGCAGCAACGAACTCTTCGTGCGCGACCTCGACAATCGCGACCGCTACGTCCGACGCATTGTGCAGAAAATCGGCGACATCCCCTTCGTCTGGATTAGTCCGCCCAACTGGAAAGACGACACCGGCATCAACGACATCATCATCCGCCACACCGGCGACGGCCGCTATTTCGACAGCCGCCACTACCGCGACCGCATGGAACGCCGAGGCGACCACGCCCACCCCACACAGGAAGCCGCCAACTGGTGGATGGACTCCATTGCTGTATGGCTCAACAGCATGGAGACGGCACACCCCATCCGCATGGAACGTCCCGACACCGTCGCACGCATCAAGCACATGACCGTCCTCCAACCCCTCAACAACTAACCTCCTCCGCCATGTTCCGTACATTAGCCGACCACATCGTCCACTTCTTCACCACGCCCGACGCCTCGCTTGCCTTCACGTCGCTGCCCTTCCTGTGCGCGTTCATCATCTTCTTCAACATCTATCTGCTGCTCATCCACGCCCGTCGCACGCTGCTCCTCACCTACGTCATTCTCTTCAGCCTCTTTTTTGCCTACAAGGCCAACGGCACACTCGTTCTGCTGCTCCCCGCCACCATCGTCTGCTCGTGGCTGCTCACGCGGTGGATGCAACGCTGCACGTCGGCTGCACGCCGGTGGCTGCTTGCGCTCAACATCGTCGTGACGCTCCTTCCGCTCCTCTACTACAAATACGCCAACTTCCTGACCGCCACGCTGAACGACATCATCCACACCAACTTCTCTCCGCTGTCGCTCGTCCTGCCGCTCGGCATATCCTTCTACACCTTCCAAGCCCTCAGTTACTGCATCGACGCCTACCGACAGCAGACGCCGTCCCGCGTCACCTTGCTCGAATACACCTTCGCCATCACCTTCTTTCCCACCCTCATGGCAGGCCCCATCACGCGGCCCGCCTACCTCATACCGCAACTGCGACGCCCCCTCTGCGCCTCCCGCACCACCGTCTACACCGGTCTGTGGCTCATCATGGTCGGACTGGTCAAGAAAGCCGTCATCAGCGACTACCTCGCGCAGTTCAACGAATGGATATTCGACGCACCAGCCGACTACAGCGGATTTGAAAACCTCATGGGCATCCTCGGCTTCTCGCTCCAAATCTATCTCGATTTCTCGGGCTACAGCGACATCGCCATCGGACTTGCCTCCCTGCTCGGTCTGCACTTGAAAGACAACTTCAACGCCCCCTACAAATCGCGCAACCTCACCGAATTCTGGCGCCGCTGGCACATCAGCCTCTCCACGTGGTTCCGCGACTACCTCTACTTTCCGCTCGGCGGCAGTCGTCGCGGCACCCGCCGCACCCTCCTCAACCTGCTCATCATCATGCTCGTCTCCGGTCTGTGGCATGGTGCATCATGGATGTTCGTCGTATGGGGCGGTCTGCACGGCATCGGACTCATCATCCACAAACTCCTCCGTCCACACCTTCGCACCATTCCCGACATCCTCCCCGTGCGCATCCTCTCCACCCTCCTCACCTTCCTGTTCGTCGCCACCGCATGGGTGTTCTTCACCTCGCCCGACCTCGCCACCGCCATTTCCGTCATCCGCCTCAGCATCACCGAGTTCGACCCCGCCTATCTCCAACCATTCTACGCAGCCCGTCCCCTCTGGGTCATCCTGCTGCTGCTCGGCTATGCGCTCCACTTCACCCCCACGCGCATCGCCCATCGCCTGCGCCTCTGCTACTTCCGCACGCCATGGCTCATCAAGTTGCTCCTCTTCCTCCTCGTCGTGCAACTCGTCATCAACGTCAGCCAAGAAAGCGTCCGCCCCTTCATCTACGCACAATTCTGACCA
>JAFLUS010000149.1 GCA_022508685.1 Prevotellaceae bacterium
GATTTTTTTCCAAACTGCACCTTTCTGCAATGCACAAAACAAAAAACCTGCCGAAGTTTCAGCAGGTTAATGTGTGATCCGGAAGGGATTCGAACCCTTGACCCACAGCTTAGAAGGCTGTTGCTCTAATCCAACTGAGCTACCGGACCGACCTTAAAATAGGAGTTTGCATATTTTGCGGCTGCAAAGTTAAGCAGTTTTTCTGAAACGGCAAAGTTTGGTAAATGAAAAATGAAGTTTTGTCTGCTTTTATTGCACAAGAATGAAAAAACTTATAACTTTGCAGCGAATTTATGCATGCGCAGTGGGTTGACGCTCACTGCTGTTCGTATGGAAAAGCGTAAAAGTATGAATATTATACATACGGTCGGCGACCTGAAAACGATGTTGGATGCCTATCGGAACGAGGGCAAGAGCATAGGGTTGGTGCCGACAATGGGTGCCTTGCACGAGGGACACGCCTCGTTGGTAAGGCGCAGTGTGGCGGAGAACGACGTGACGGTGGTCAGCGTTTTTGTCAATCCTACTCAATTTAACGACAAAAACGACCTTGCCAAGTATCCGCGAACGTTGGAAGCAGATTGCGAACTGCTCAAGGCTGAAGGGGCTACGATTGTCTTTGCACCTTCTGTAGAAGAAGTTTATCCCGAACCCGACACGCGCGTGTTTTCTTATCCGCCGACTGACGAAGTGATGGAAGGCGGTTTCCGTCCGGGACACTTCAACGGCGTGTGCCAAGTGGTGAGCAAACTCTTTATGATGACGGAACCCACACGTGCTTATTTCGGAGAAAAGGATTTCCAGCAGATTGCTGTCATTCGCCGAATGGTAGACGACCTGAAATTTCCGTTGGAATTGGTGCCTTGTCCGATTGTACGCGACAAAGACGGACTGGCACTCAGCAGCCGCAATGCCTTATTGACGACTGCGGAACGCATCATCGCTTTGAATATCTCGAAAGCATTGTTCGACAGTCTAGACTACGCCAAGCACCACACGTTGGCTGAAACACGCGAACACGTGGTGGAAATGGTGAATGCCGTCGACGGACTCGAAGTGCAATA
Organism: Prevotellaceae bacterium; assembly: GCA_022508685.1. Taxonomy (GTDB): domain Bacteria; phylum Bacteroidota; class Bacteroidia; order Bacteroidales; family Bacteroidaceae; genus UBA3839. Next base: position 1,065 of record JAFLUS010000149.1, read on the forward strand.
TTATGAAATTGTAGATGGCCATTCGCTGCAATCCTTGCAAGAGTGGACGGACAGCGACTTCATCGTGGGGTGCATCACCGTGTTCTGCGGACAAATCCCCGTGCGGCTCATCGACAACATAAAATATAAAGGATAGCAGGATGTTAATCGAAGTTCTGAAATCTAAAATCCATTGTGCGCATGTAACGGAGGCAAATCTCAATTACATGGGGAGCATCACGATTGACGAGGACTTGATGGATGCGGCAAACATGATTGCCGGCGAGAAAGTGCAAATCGTGAACAACAACAATGGAGAGCGTTTTGAAACGTACATCATCAAGGGAAAGCGCGGCACTGGCTGCATCTGCCTCAACGGAGCCGCTGCGCGAAAAGTGCAAGTGGGCGACGTCGTCATCATCATTTCGTATGCCCTGATGGAGTTTGAGGAGGCAAAGACCTACCAGCCTGTCGTTGTTTTCCCCGACGAGCATAACCGACAATGACAGCAGCGCAACCCCTACTCTCCGTCGTCACGCCCGTATATAATGCGGCACGGTTTCTGCACGATGCATACCGCAGCCTGTGCGAGCAAGAAGGCGTACATTGGGAGTGGGTGGTGGTGAACGACGGCTCGACCGACGAGAGTGGTCAGTTACTGCAACAATGGGCTGCCACCGATGAGCGCATTCGCTATTATGAGCAACCAAACAGCGGTTCGGCAAAGTTTCCGCGCGACCGAGCCGTCTACCATTCACAAGGAGATTTCATCGTTTTTTTAGATGCCGACGACTATCTGTCGCCGGACTATCTGCACACGTTGCTGCAACGGCAACAAGCAACGGATGCCGATATTGTCTATGCCCGGATGCACGTGGTCGATTGCGATGGTGCAGACTGCAGTCAGATGCTTCCTGCTGACGATTTCGACACGTCGCGCACGTATGTCGGACGCGAATTGGTGGTGGAAACCTTGCCGGAGTGGCGCATCGGCTGCAATGGCGGACTCTACCGCAAGTCCGTGTGGGTGAACATGAGTTATCCGCAGAAGGAAGAACCCGTGTGGGTCAACTCCGACGAAGTGGACGAACGGCTCTATCTCCTGCAAGCAAAGTGCGTCGTGTTTTGCGATGCTGTTTATTATTATCGTCGCCATCAGGACGCCATTACGGTGAAATTTGCCGTCAAGCGATTCGATATGCTGCAAACGTGCCAGTCGTTGCTGCAGTTGATGAAGGACGAATTTGGTGTGCAAAGTCCCGAATATGCGCACGCCAACCAATTATTCTTCGATACGTGGCGATGGCTGCTGCGCATGTTCGTCGTCCATTATCGGGAATTTCCCGATTCAGCCTCTTCGCTCTATCGGCGGTTGGCAGAGTCGTGCTATATGCTGAAACCGCAACTGCTGACGCGACGCGACCGTTGGCAATTCTTCCACATGCGGCACTTCTTCCTCATTTTTGCTTGTTTCTGTCTGAAATACTCGCCACGCACGTTGCCCGAGTACCTGCATTGCCGCTTCTTTTCCCGACACTATCGGCAACACGTGCTGAAACGGCGGACTGAACAACGGATTGCCGACAGCATTGCATCCAGTTATGCGGACAACGCCTCTGCCGTGTCCCGACCTGCAGTGCGTCCGTGGGTCGTCTCCGTCTTCTGCGGCAATGTTTCAGGTGGCGGACTGGTCGACCGTCTGCGTGGCGTAGTCAGCACCTATCAGGTGTGCCGCTCGCTCGGCGAACCATTCAAATTGTCATTCACCCACCCCTTCCGATTGGAGGACTACTTGGAACCCAACACTTACGATTGGCGCATTTCGGCAGACGAATTGTCATTCCATGCAGCCGAAACCATCGCTATCATTTCCGACACGCTCACCGATTCGCCTGACGAACGGCAACAGCAACGTGCGCTCATCGCGCAGCAAATCAAGGCAAATCCCACACGGCAAAAGCACGTCTACACCAATGCGGCATTCTGCTACGACCATGGCTTTGCAGACGATTTCCACGCGCTATTCCGTCCGTCGCAACGATTGCAAACCCATCTCGACGCCATTCAGCAGCAGATTGGTGCACCCTACATTGCCGTCTCGGCACGCTTCCGCAAACTCCTCAACGATTTCAACGAGGAAAACTATGGCGACATCCTTTCCGTCGAAGCCCGACAATCCTTGCTGGCACAATGTATGGAGCAACTCGACCATTTGCACGAACGACATCCGCAGCACCGCCTGCTCGTTTGTTCCGACAGCACCACGTTCCTGCAGTCGGCGTCGGAAAGGGACTACGTCTATATGATTCCCGGTACGGTGTCGCACATCGACAACGACATCCCGCACGACTACGAATATTACGAAAAGACCTTTCTCGATTTCTTCACCATCGCACGCGCCTCGAAAGTCTATCTGCTGAAACTTCCGCCCATGTTCAACAGCGGTTTTCCCTATGCGGCAGCCCTCTGCGGAGGCGTGGAATTTGCGGTGCAAACGTCTGAAACGCACGGTTAAATGGAACAATCCGCTCGAAAGTCATATCGCAACATCGTTTCGAGCACCGTCGTCTTCGGGGGTGCACAGGTGATGAATATGCTCATCAACCTCGTGCGTGGAAAAATCGTCGTGCAGATTCTCGGTGCGGCAGGAATAGGCATATCGACACTCTTCCACAATGCCGCCGACCTTATTCAGCAGTATTCCCTCCTCGGCATCCACACGGCATCCGTCCGCAACGTGTCGCAGGCACACGACGAAGCCACGTCAGCCGTCCTGTCCCACACCATTCGTCTCGTCCGCCGGCTCATCCTCTGCTCGGCACTCTTCGGACTGCTCTCCACCTTGGCATTGTCCGTCGTCCTCACGCGCTACTATTTCGCCGACGACGCCTATCTGCCCTTCGTGCTGCTCATGTCCGTAGCCGTGCTGTTCAACATCTTGGCAGCAGGTGAATATTCATTGCTGCAGGGAATGCGCCGATACAAGCACATCGCCCTTTGCTCCACCATTCCGCCCCTCTGCGGACTGCTCTGCGGCGTACCTATCTATTGGTTCTTCGGCACAGCCGGCATCGTTCCCGCCATGATTGTCCTTTCGGTCGTCTACTACGCAGCCACGCGCATGATGACCCGACGCAGCGTACCTACGCCCGACACTTCCGTCCGCATCACATGGCGCGAGATGTGGCAGCAAGGACGCGGCATCCTCCAACTCGGCATCGTGCTCACCTGTGCCGCCATACTCGGCACACTCACCACCTTCGCCACCGCTGCCTACATCAAACTCACCGGTTCTGACGCCGATTTAGGACTCTACACCTCAGCCAACGCCATCACTCTCCAATATGTCACGTTGGTGTTCAACGCCATGGCAGCCAACTACTACCCGCAGTTGGCACAAGCCATCAGCAAGGGGATGCGCCAAGCCCACCGCCTCGTCAATCAGGAAATGGAAATCGTCCTGTTGGTCATGGCACCCGTCTCCATGCTCATCATCCTCACGGCACCGCTGCTCATCCTGCTGCTCTTGCGCAGCGACATGCTCGTCATTCAGACCATCGTGCGCTACATGGGCGTCGCCCTCTTCCTGCGTGGCATCTGCTTCTCCGTCGACTATCTCTCCTTGTCGAAAGGCGACAAACGCTATTTCTTTTGGGTGGAAGGCGTGTGGAGCAACGTCAAGACCCTCGCCGTGCTCTGCATCTTCTATTCCGTATATGGGCTCGACGGATTAGGTTACGGCACGTTGGCATCTGCCCTCATCGACGTCGTCACCTGCCTGTCGCTCAACCGCTGGCGCTTCGGATTCCGTCCGTCGCGAAGCAGCATCGTGCTCGGGCTGCGCATGCTGCTCTTCACCACCACCTGCTTCCTCTGCTCCTTCATTCCCAATCCCACGTGGGCATACACCCTGATGACGCTGCTCACGCTGCTCTGCATCTTCTACAGTTACCGACAACTCGACCGCCGCATCGACATCCGCCAGTTGTGGGCAGACCGACGGAAGCGCAGGCGCAGCAAAAATACGTAAGCGAAAGTTAAAAAGTAATTATAATTAATAACATAAAATCAATATTTATGAAACAGCCCATTTTACCCCCCCCCGCAATCCATTCAACTAACAAGAAATGTCCGAATTGATTCTCTAAAATTTTGGCTGGCAGTGTTAGTAATAGCCGGACATGTGTTTTCACAACCCCAATTTAGTGCCAATACAAGTTGTATAGCAATGCATCAATGGATTTATGTGTTTCATATGCCATTATTTATTTTTATCTCGGGCTATTTTTCACGAAAAAAAGATTACAAACATTTTTTGTTAGATTGTTGGAGACTTCTGGAACCATTAATTATATTTCAATTATTAAATCTTGGACTAAAGTATCGATGGGAAGGTTACATTTCTATCAAAGATGTGCTCACTCCATGGTGGATTTTATGGTATCTTTTAAGTCTTATATATTGGAGAGCACTTCTACAAATAATCCCTAAGAAGATACTTCAAAATACAAAATTGCTTATTGTTGCATCCTTTGCAATTTGTATACTGGTTGGTTTTTTACCATTCAATCGTTTTTTGTCTTTGCAAAGGACATTTTCCTTTCTTCCATTTTTCTTTTTAGGTTATTGTCTAAAAGAAAAAAATCTTTTTATCCTTC
>JAFLUS010000015.1:0-2780 GCA_022508685.1 Prevotellaceae bacterium
AATTGAACATGACAAAATTGACGAAATTTTTCTGCCTTATCTTGTTCCTCACGTTGTGCCACATATCCGTGCGTGCAGCCATTGCCGACGGTACGGAGGTGTACATTCTCAACGACTATTATAATAAGGTAATAGGACTCAATGCCGATGGCACGACACCGCGGATTTCGGACTTCGGGCACAATGCCGATGCCGAATCGTATGTCATGGTGGTGGAGCGCAGCAGCGTCGAGGGTTATTCCTACTTGCGCAACAAGTCGACGGGGCGCTATCTCTGCGCCAGCACGGCTGACACATGGAGCGTGAAGTGGAGCGACACGAAGGGCAGCAGCGATGAATACTTGTGGAAACTGGACGTGCAGTTTGGCGCAGCCATCGTCAATCGCCACAACACGAGCCGGCGCTTGGGTTGCGACTGGTCGGACGGCGACGACTATCTCGGCATCTACTACGACAAGCAAGCCAATTCGCGTGCGCTGTGGAGCGTGTTTCCCGCTCTTGAAGGCGGCTATGAGGCTTCGCTCATGCAGGCGGAGACCGAGGTTCAGCAGAACAGCATCGGACGCATGGCGAAGAGTTATTTCCAGATTGCCGACGCCGTCGAGGTGACGGACACGATGGATGTGCACATCGTCAGTGCCACGCCGTTTGCCCTCACCGGCAGCATCGACTTGAAGAACAGCGCGTCGTGGATTATTGTCGAGAACGTGCGTCCGAGCACCGTCATCGACCAATGGCTGCAGTTTGTCACCATCAACGGACGTCCCGCCGTCAACGGGCAGAACGTGCGCGTGGCTATCTATCTCGGTGGTGCGGCCATCATTCCGGGACTTGCCAACGAATATGCTTTCCATGGATATACCGACGAAAATCAGGGTGGCGACGTGCTGAACCTGCGTTGTCAGAACTATGCCACGCTGAACGGATGGAACAACCGCCTGCGCAGTTTCGTGCTCAAGCGCGGCTACATGGCGACGCTTGCCAGCGACACGGACGGCGGCGGATATAGCCGCGTCTACGTGGCCGACCACGCCGACATCGTCGTTCCCGTCATGCCCGAACAACTCAACCGGCGCACGTCGTCCATCCACATCAAGCGGTGGCAATACACGTCGAAGAAGGGATGGGCGGACACCAACAACACGACTGCCGTGCTCGGCGGTGCCAGCAAGATGAACGCGACGTGGTACTACACGTGGAGTGCCGACCGCTACAGCACCGACGACTGCGAATACGTGCCTATCCGCCAACACATCTATTGGCCGTCGATGTCGCAAATCAGCGGACAGACGGCTTCGACCCACGTGCTCAGTTTCAACGAGCCCGAACACTCGGAGCAGCACGACAAATGCGACTGCGGTGGCGTCATCGACCCATGGAAAGCCACGACCTACACGCCGTCGCTCGCTACGACCGGCATGCGCGTCGGTTCGCCCGCACCCACCGATGCAAGTTGGCTCACCCAGTACATCGGCCACTGCAACGACATGACGTACCGCTGCGACTTCGTTGCCATTCACAGTTATTGGGGACCGAACGAAGCCAACGGAGCCAGTGCGTGGTACAACCGCCTGAAAGCCATCAACGACGCCACCAAGCGCCCCGTGTGGATTACCGAATGGGCATACGGCGCATCGTGGACGACCGAGAGTTGGCCCAGTGGCTACGGCGACCAGTTGGAGAAGAACCGCGCTGCCATCATCGAAATCATCGACATGCTCGAACGCACCCCGTTCATCGAACGCTACGACTACTATCAGTGGGACACCAGTTCGCGCCGTCTGTTCAACGACGACGGGTGGGTGACGCCTGCCGGCAAAGTCTATCGCGACACGAAATCGACATTCGCCTACAATGCCACACAGCAGTACATTCCCCACTGGTGGCGTCCGTCGACCAAGACACCGACGCTCTCTGCCACGCTTGCCGACGACGCTGCCACCTTCAGCATCGGAAACACCAACGGCGACTGCTCCGACGAACTGAAACTGCAGCGCCGCAGAGGTGACGACGGCGAATGGGAAACCCTCTACGAAGTGACCGACCGCAGCCAGTTGGACAATGCGACGCTGACGTTCAAACTCCCCATTGCCGACCTCCAACGCACTGCCGACACCTTCCGTCTCGTGAACACCACCATCCTCGGCGGTTCGACGGAATCGCTGCCGCTTTCGCTCGGCTACATTCTCAATCCCGATTGCAACGACGGACTGAACGCATGGACGACGTCCAATCTCGAAACCGACACGAAGGAGCCGTACGACACGGCAACCAACAACCCATACTGGAACCAATGGAAGCCGTCGGGACTCAATTCCTCAATGACGCAAGCCACCGACCCGCTGCCCGAAGGCGAGTACACGCTCGGTGCACTCCTGCGCAGCGGCAGCAACGTCAGCATGGTGCTGAAGGCTGAAGTGCTCAACGCCAACGGCGCAGTACGCCACACGGAATCGGTGACGCACCAAGGCACAGGTTCAGCCACGCAGCCCGGCAGCCCCTACCTCAACGGCTGGCAACAAGTGCTCCTGCCCACCATCGAAATGAATGAAGGAGAGCGCCTGCGCATCACCGCCACTGCCACCGGAAGCGGTTCGGCATGGTGGAGTGCCGACCACTTCACGCTGCTCTACACCCCACCCGTCGCCATCCGACCGACGACCGACGACGCCACTGCGCCCGATGCCGTCTACGACTTGCAGGGACGACGCATCCCCGACGGAGCACCATTGCCCGACATCTACATCCGCAACGGCAAGAAGTATTTTCGCCATTAAACA
>JAFLUS010000015.1:2880-8832 GCA_022508685.1 Prevotellaceae bacterium
TAAACATCGCATTCAGTAATCAACCCCACACACCAATCAACCTCATTTTTATGAAAAAACTTGCATTAGGACTATTGGCAATGTGCATTGCCGGAGCCACCAACGCACAGACACACCAACTCGACATCAATACAAAGAAGTTGGGTGCACCCATTCAGCCAACCATGTATGGCATCTTCTTCGAAGACATCAACTATGCTGCCGACGGCGGACTCTACGGAGAATTAGTGAAGAACCGTTCTTTCGAGTTTCCGCAGCGACTGATGGGCTGGAACTCGTTCGGCAACATCGAAGTCAAGGCCGACGGCCCCTTCGAGCGTTGTCCCCACTACGTCAGATTAGGCGACAGCGGCCACCGCGACAAGTACACCGGACTTGAGAACGAAGGCTACTTCGGCATCGGCTACGAACAGGACGCAGAGTACCGCTTCAGCGTATGGGCACGCGTTCCCGACGGAGGCGAAGCCAAACTGCGCGTCATGTTCTGCAACCCCAGCACCATGGGCGAACGCCAACAATTTGCTGAACAGGAACTGACCATCAACTCCAAGGAATGGAAGAAGTACACCCTCGTGATGACCTCACCGCGCACCGTCAAGCAAGGCACCATGCGCATCATGCTCAAGCGCGGCAGCAGCACCGTCGACTTGGAGCACATCAGCCTCTTCCCCGTCGACACCTACAACGGACATGAGAACGGCATGCGCAAGGATTTGGCACAACTGCTCGCCGACCTCCACCCCGGCGTGTTCCGCTTCCCCGGCGGCTGCATCGTCGAAGGCACCGACCTCGACACCCGCTACCAATGGAAGAACTCCGTAGGCCCCGTTGAAAACCGCCCGCTCAACGAAAACCGTTGGCACTACACCTTCGACTACCGCTTCTTCCCCGACTACTACCAAAGTTACGGACTCGGCTTCTACGAATACTTCCTCCTCAGCGAGGAAATCGGCGCCGAACCCCTCCCCGTCGTCAGCGTCGGCCTGTCGTGCGAATTCCAGAACGGCGACCAGCGCAGTGCAGCCCACGTACCCGTCGACCAACTGCAACCCTACATCGACGACGTGCTCGACCTCATCGAGTTTGCCAACGGCGACCCCGCCACGAACGTATGGGCAAAACTCCGTGCCGACATGGGACACCCTGCACCCTTCAACCTCAAGTACGTAGCCATCGGCAACGAGCAATGGGGCGAAATCTATCCCGAAAACCTCAAGCCCTTCGTCGAGCAAGTACGCAAGAAATATCCCAACATCCAACTCATCGGCACGAGCGGTCCCGACAGCGAAGGCAAGCAGTTTGAATACCTCTGGCCCGAAATGCGGAAACTGGGCGCCGACCTCGTCGACGAACACTTCTACCGCTCCGAACAATGGTTCCTCAACAGCGGAAACCGCTACGACAACTATCCCCGCAAAGGCCCGAAAGTCTTTGCCGGCGAATATGCCTGCCATCCGCGCAACCGCAAGTTCAACCAATTCCATGCCGCACTGCTCGAAGCAGCCTTCCTCACCGGCGTTGAACGCAATGCCGACGTCGTCCACATGGCGACCTACGCACCCCTCTTCGCCCACGTCGACGGATGGCAGTGGCGTCCCGACATGATATGGTTCGACAACCTCCGCTCCTTCGGCACCACCTCCTACTACGTGCAGCAAATGTACTCGCTCCACAAAGGCACCAACGTGCTGCCGCTCACGATGAACGGCAAGCCCGTAGCCGGCAACAGCGACCAAGACGGACTCTTCGCCAGCGCCGTATTCGACAAACCGAGCAACAGCCTCATCGTCAAAGTCGTCAACACCAGCGACCGCGAACAGCCCCTGACGCTCAATCTGCAAGGCATGAAGGGCGAACGCCAAGGCAAAGTCCTCACGTTCGCAGCCGACGCACTGGGTGCAGAAAACAATCTGGAACACCCCACCGCCGTCGTCCCCGTCGAATCAGCCGTCAGTCTGACCGCTCCTTCGTTTGCAGACAACATCGCTGCCTACACGTTCAAACTCTACACCATTCCCATGAAATAACGCGTGCCCGTGCATGCGCATCACCGCCGAGAGAGTGTATCCGCACCATGTGGATACACTCTCTTTCTTATATCTCTGCGTCAACGCAAAAATTTCCATGCAGACGAATGAAAAAAGGTATGCGTACCACTGAATTCTGGTATGCGTAAAACAAAACGTCAGTGTGCATACGAATAGCGGAGTAAGTCTTTCGACTTACTCCGCCCATTTGCTTTCTTACATAAAAAAACGGCGTCATCTCCGTGTTGGAAATGACGCCGTCGTGTGATGCGTGGCTTACTTCAGTTTGTTGTAAGCATAGCGTGCAGTGTCGCCCAATTCTTCCTCGATGCGGATGAGTTGGTTGTACTTCGCCATACGGTCGGTACGCGACATAGAACCGGTCTTAATCTGACCAGAGTTCGTTGCTACGGCGATGTCGGCGATAGTTGCGTCTTCAGTTTCGCCCGAGCGGTGGCTGGTTACGGTCGTGTAGCCGTGGCGGTGTGCCATTTCGATGGCTTCGAGCGTTTCGGTGAGCGAACCGATTTGGTTCACCTTGATGAGGATGCTGTTTGCTGCACCGAGTTGGATACCCTTCTGCAGGAACTTCGTGTTGGTAACGAAGAGGTCGTCGCCCACGAGTTGGCACTTGTGACCAACCTTTGCAGTGAGTTTCACCCAGTTTTCCCAGTCGTTTTCGTCAAGACCGTCTTCGATGCTGTCAATGGGATAAGTGTCGATGAGGTGCTCGAGGAATGCGATTTGTTCTTCGGCGCTGAGTTTCTTGCCGTTGGGGTCTTTCTGCTTGCCGTTCTTCAGTTGCTTGTAGTCGTAGTACCACTTGCCGTCTTCCTGTACTGCAAATTCGCTGGCAGCGCAGTCCATGGCAATCTTCACGTCCTTGCCCGGTTCGTAGCCTGCAGCCTTGATGGCGTCGCAGATGATGGTGAGTGCGTCTTCGATGCCGTCGAGTGCGGGTGCAAATCCACCTTCGTCACCGACTGCCGTAGAGAGGCCGCGTGCCTTGAGCAGTTTTGCAAGGTTGTGGAACACTTCAGCACCCATGCGGATAGATTCCTTCACGTTGGGAGCGCTGACGGGGCGAATCATGAATTCTTGGAATGCGATGGGGGCGTCGGAGTGTGCACCACCATTGATGATGTTCATCATGGGAACGGGCAACGTGTAGGTGTTGCAACCGCCGATGTAGCGATAGAGGGGCAGACCGAGAGCGTTGGCTGCTGCCTTTGCTGCTGCGAGGCTGACACCGAGAATGGCGTTTGCACCGAGTTTCGACTTCGTGGGTGTGCCGTCGAGAGCGAGCATCTTGTAGTCGATGGCGCGTTGGTCGAGCACGTTGTCACCCTTGAGTGCAGGTGCAATCACCTTGTTGACGTTTTCTACTGCCTTGAGCACGCCTTTGCCGAGGTAGCGACCCTTGTCGCCGTCGCGGAGTTCGAGTGCTTCGTTTTCGCCTGTAGATGCGCCCGACGGAACGGCTGCACGGCCGAGTACTCCGTTTTCCAGAACGACGTCTACTTCAACTGTCGGATTGCCGCGTGAATCGATAATCTCGCGAGCCACAATCTTTTCAATTTTCATAATGCTACTTAAGATTAAAAAGTTATAAAGTGATTAAATGATGTAAAACACTGCTATGTTTGGTGCAAAGATAAGAAAAAACTGCGATATGCGAATAGCGGAAAACGGAAAATATTTTGCGCCTCGTGCAGAAATGCGCAAATCGACGACGTCGGACGTGCGAAATGCCGTCTCGGCGTGCTTCAGAACCGCACGTAGAGTTGGAGGTCGAAGGTGTTGAAATCGCCGTCCTGACCGGCGGCATTCGCTGCGCGGTCGTGACAATAGGAGTAGTTGGCCTGCAGTTTCAGATTTTTCGTGAAATAGTAGTCAGCCGTCAGTCCGTAGAGCGCACGCGTGGAGTTCCACTGCTTGGTGTCGCGATAGACGTCGTAGCGTCCCCAGAGCGTCAGCGCATCGTTGACCGGCACACCGACCGAGGCATACCATGCGTCGGCATGGTTCGCCCCCACGGCTGCGGCATTGCCGTCGGCATCCGTCCCGACTTTTCGTCCGCGGCTCTGTGCATACTCGGCACGTGCCTTGATGCTGCCGTCGTATTTTGCACCCACTGCCCATCGGTCGCGCTGCACGGTGACGCCGTCTTTCACGAAATCGCCGTCCCAACCGAAGAAGGCTACTTGCAGATGCGGCATCGGTTGCACGTAGAGTCCTCCCATTACGTCCTTGTGCGAATTTTGGTCGCCATGGTTGATGCCTTGTCCGTTGAACACGCCCAACTGATAGTGGAACAACGGACGGCGGGCAGTCCCGACGGGCAGTACGTCGCCCTGCACTTGCAGACCCATGTCGCGGCCGTTCGACGCGTGTTCGCCTACGCGGTCGCTGAAACCAGCCAACTTCGTCGTGAGTTGCGAAAAGGAACCTGCACCCAAGTCCCACGGGTTCATCGGGTTTTCAAACGTAAACGCACGTTTGAATTGTCCGAACTTCACCCGCACGAACGAATATCGCTGCCATTCAGCCCACGCATCCACGATGCGCGGACTGTTCTCCTTCGTATCGCGCCCCACGCCGTTCATCTGCATCTGCAGTTTATACTGAACGTCCTTCACCTTGCCGTCGATGTAGAGTCGGACGAGCCGCAACTGCATGTCACTCTTCACGTCCTTGTCCTTCTGGTCGGTTGCCGTAGCCTGCCCGATAATGTATCCGCCAAGCGTCGTATGCTGTTTCACATCGGCAAAAATGCCGTTCAACTGACTCTGCTGCGCACGCATCGCCGTTGCCGACAGCAACAGGGCGAGCACAGCCATGTAAATTCGTTTGTCCTTCATTTCGTTTCCTGATGAGATTAGATGAAAAATAGCGACGCGCCTGCCACGGCAATGACGGCACCAAGTACCTCCATTGGCGTCACCCGTTGCTTATATATATAATATGTAGGCACGAGAATGATAATCGGGGTGAGCGACATGAGTGTCTGCGCCACACCTGCCGACGTGTAGAGCGTTGCCATGAGCGAGAGCGACACACCAATGGTCGGTCCCGTAATGACGGCACCGAGGGCACACGCCATGCCGCGCCGATTGCTCACTGCAGCCGGCAGTTTCCGCCATTGGCGCACGACGGTCATCACGATGATGAAGCCCACCAAGCCCGCCACCGCACGCATCCATGTTGCCGTGAACGGCATGAACTCCAGTTCAGCACGCATCGGTTCCAACATCTGTTGCGTTCCGAGACTTGACATTTCCTTCATCACGTCCTTGATGTGCATTTCGTAAGCATTCATTCCCACCTTGCTGAGCACCAGTCCGACACCCTGCCCCACTCCGGCACCAATGCCATAGAGCACGCCACGCAGAGGCAATTTCAGCGACAGCCGGTGGTGATGCTCCGCATCTGTACCGCGATTCAGCACCGACAGCGCGATGCCGCTCACCACGATGCACATGCCTGCCACACCCTTCCACGACATTCCTTCGCCCAGCACGCACCAACCCGCCATGGCGGCAGCAATCGGCGCAAGCGTCATCAGCAACTGACCGAACCGCGAACCGATGGTGAGGTAAGCATTGAACAGACAAATGTCGCCGAAGACATAGCCGACCAATCCCGAAAGAATCAGCCACAGCCACGTTTCGTTGTCTGCATTCATCGGCAGTGGCGAACCTACATACACCCACATGCCGATACTGAGCAACACAATGGACAACACCATGCGGATGATGTTGAACGGCAACGTGCCCAAGCGTTTGCTGGCGCCTTCGCTGAACAATGCCGCAAAAGTCCACGACACAGCGACGACCAGCGAGATGATTTCACCTAAATACTGCATAACGTGCTGCAAAATTAAACTTTTTCTGCGACATGCCCCTGCCGACAACACATATTTTTG
>JAFLUS010000015.1:8932-14237 GCA_022508685.1 Prevotellaceae bacterium
TACAACTACTTTTTTTATTTCGATGTAAGAGCCAACGTGTCGGTGGCAATCATCAGTTCTTCGTCGGTAGGGATGACGCAGACCTTCACGCGGCTGTCGTCGGCAGAAATGGTGCATTCCGTCGCACGGCACGCATGGTTGCGCGTTGCATCCACCTTCACACCGAGGAACTCGAGGTTGCTGGTTGCACCCTCGCGCACTTCCCACTGGTTCTCGCCGGCTCCACCCGTAAAGACGATGATGTCGACACCACCCATCGCAGCAGCATATTCGCCGATATATTTCTTAATGCGATACGTGTACATCTCTTTTGCCAATCGGGCGCGGTCGTTGCCGTCGGCAATGGCTGCAAGGATGTCGCGGAAGTCGCTCTTTCCACCACTCACGCCCAGCAATCCCGATTGCTTGTTGAGCAGGTTGGATATGCCCTTCGTGTCGAGGTGCTCCTTATCCATGATGAAGGTGACGGCACCGGCATCAATGTCGCCCGAACGTGTGCCCATAATCAAGCCTTCGAGCGGAGTCAGTCCCATCGACGTGTCGACGACTTTACCATCTTTCACTGCGGCAATCGAAGCACCATTGCCGATGTGGCACGTAATGATTTTCGTTCCTTCGGCTGACGCAATGCCGAGATATTCCAACACGCGGTGGCTGACATAGCGGTGGCTCGTGCCGTGGAAACCATAGCGGCGAACGCCATATTTCTCGTACAATTCGTAGGGAACGGCATACATATAGGCATAGTCGGGCATCGTCTGATGGAATGCCGTGTCGAACACGCCTACTTGCGGAATTTCGGGCAGCAGTTCCTTCACTGCATTCACGCCCTTGATGTTTGCCGGATTGTGCAGCGGTGCGAGGTCGTTGCACGATGCAAACACCTGCATGACTTCATCGGTAATCAGCACAGATTCCGAAAATCTTTCACCGCCATGCACAAGACGATGACCAACGGCATCGAGTTCGTGCAAGTCGTTGAGCACGGCGCAGTCGCCTGTAGTGAGGACTTCAAAGATGAACTTCACACCTGCCGTATGTTCCGCAATCTCGCGGTCAATCTGCACTTTCGTGCCGTCGGCTTTCTTGATTTTGATGAATGAGTCGGGCAATCCGATTTTTTCTATTCCGCCCGACGTCAGTACGCTCTTGTCCGTCATGTCGTACAAGGCATACTTAATGGAACTGCTGCCGCAGTTCAAGACCAATATCTTCATGTTGTTCTTACGAATTCGTTGTGTCAATCCTTATTGTTCACGCTTTTCATCTTGCGCCTGACATGCCGTGATGGCGATGAGGCGATAGATGTCCTCTACCGAACAACCGCGCGAGAGGTCGTTCACAGGACGGGCAATGCCTTGCAGCACGGGACCGATGGCGTCGGCATTTCCCAATCGCTGCACGAGTTTGTAGCCGATGTTGCCCACTTCCAACGACGGGAACACCAGCACGTTGGCACGTCCGGCAATGTCGCTGCCCGGTGCTTTCTTTGCACCTACCGACGGAACGAGGGCTGCATCTGCCTGCAATTCGCCGTCGACGAGGAGTGAGGGGTCGAGTTCGTGCGCCAAACGGGTGGCTTCCACCACCTTGTCAACCACTTCGTGCGTAGCACTGCCTTTGGTTGAGAACGACAGCATCGCCACGCGCGGCTCGGCAAATCCGGCTACGGCACGTGCCGTCTGTGCCGTACATACGGCAATTTGGCTCAGTTGCGCCGCATCGGGAACGGGCGTCACAGCCACGTCGCCCACGACGAGCACGCCGTCTTCGCCATATTCCTTGTTCTGGCAAATGAGCAGCATCGCTCCGCTCACGCACGTCACTCCCGGCTTGCACTTGATGATTTGCAATGCAGGGCGCAGCGTGTCGCCCGTCGTCGAAAGCGCACCGCTAATCTGTCCGTCGGCATCACCATTCTTGATGATGAGGCAACCGAAATAGAGCGGGTCGAGCACCTTCTCGCGTGCCTGCTCAATCGTCATGCCCTTCTTCTTGCGGAGTTCATAGAGCAATTGTGCATACTCCTCGCGTTTCGGACTCGTGGCAGGGTCTATCAGCGTAGCCTTGTCAATGTTCTTCAAGCCCAATTTGTCTGCCAATGCGTGCAATTCCTCGATATTTCCGAGGATAATCAAGTCTGCCAAGCCGTCGGCAAGTGCACGGTCGGCAGCCGTCAGCGTGCGCTCCTCCGTTCCTTCGGGAAGCACGATGCGTTGGCGGTTCTGTTTCGCACGTTCAATAATACTGTCTATCAGTTTCATGTTATTAGGTATTAAATCGAAAGTCTTGCATCAATTTACTCGCAAATTTACGACTTTTTTTGAAAACGAAAAAAGTTTTTTGCCGAAGAAACACTATCTTTGCAGTGAAATCAAAAATCAACAACCATGAAGACAACGACCAAGAAACTTTTATTGTTGCTATCCTTCTGCGGCATCGTGGCTGCCACCTATGCGCAGACACCGACTAAAAATCGCCACACCATTGCCGAAGTAGAACCCGTCAGCGTGACGACGGCCGTGGGTACTGCCCCCGTATTGCCCTATCGGTTGTGGGTAACCTACGCCGACGGAACGGCAGACTTCCGCCAAGTGCGCTGGACGAATGCCGCATTGGCAACCGAACAGGACGAAGCCGATGCTACGAAGCATCCCGCAGGCTCGACCTACATGGTGCGCGGCTACATCACGGGTGACAATACGACTTCTTCCGGATATCCTATCGAAGCCTCCGTGCAGGTAACCAACGAACGTGCCCTTGTGCCGTCCCACACGCCGCAAGCCGAGCCGTTGCCATTGGGAAAGGTACAACTCATCGGCGACAACCGACTCACGCACAACCGCGACCTCGACATCGACCAGTTGCTTTCGCTCGACGTCAAGCAGCAACTCTACAACTACCGAGACACCTATGGGCTGTCTACAGAAGGCTATCCCGAAGCCGATGGTTGGGATTCTCCTACCACCAAACTCAAAGGACACGGCAGCGGACACTACATGTCAGCATTGGCAATGGCATACGCGTCGTGTACCGACAAAGCCAAACGCAAGCAACTGAAAGCCAACATCCAAACGATGGTTGACGAACTGCGACGCTGTCAGGAACGCACCTTCGTCTACGACACCCAGTTAGGTCGTTACCGCGAAGCACGCGACTTTGCTCCCGAAGACGAACTTCGCAACATGGGCGGCACGTGGCAGGATTTCGACCGCTACAAGCAAGATTATCAGAATTACGGATATGGCTATCTCAATGCCATTCCGGCGCAGCACTGCGCACTCATCGAAATGTACCGCGCCTACAACAACGAGCAATGGGTGTGGGCACCCTATTATAGCGTCCACAAGCAACTCGCCGGCCTCATCGACATCGCTACACTCGTCGACGACCCACGCATCAGCCGCAAAGCACTGCTCATTGCACGCGATATGGGTCTGTGGGTATGGAACCGCCTCCACTACCGCACCTACGTCAGCCGCGAAGGTTCACAGGAAGAACGCCGCGCACGTCCGGGCAACCGCTACGAAATGTGGAACATGTACATCGCCGGCGAAGTGGGCGGAATGGCGGAAAGCCTTGCCCGATTGGCAGAACTGGCAACATCTGCCGAAGACCGCGACCGACTGATTGAAGCCGCCGGCTATTTCGACAGCCCCGCATTCTTCGACCCGTTGGCGAACAACATCGACGCCATCCGCACGCGCCATGCCAATCAGCACATCCCGATGGTTACCGGCGCACTCCGTTCCTATCGCACCACTGCCGACCCCTCCCGATTCTTCATTGCCCAAAACTTCTGGACGATGATACAGGGACGCTACCGCTATGCCATGGGTGGCGTAGGCAACGGCGAAATGTTCCGCCAGCCCTACACGCAGATGCTGTCGATGAACACCAACGTCGGCGGATGGGGACGCGACCGCCATCCCGAACCGACCATCAACGAAACTTGTTGCGCCTACAATTTGGCTAAACTCACGAAGGAACTCAACTGCTTCCGTCCCGACGATGCACGCTATATGGACTACTACGAGCGCGTGCTCTACAACCAACTCGTCGGTTCGCTGCATCCCGACCACTATGCCGTGCTCTACCAATACGCCGTCGGGCTGAATGCCTCCAAGCCGTGGGGCAACGAAACGCCGCAATCCACCTGCTGCGGTGGAACCGGAGCCGAAAACCACGTCAAGTATCAGGAAGCCGCATACTTCGTCAACGACAACACCCTATGGGTAGCCCTCTATCTGCCTACAACCGCCACATGGGATGCCAAGAAAATCACACTCGAGCAAACCTGCGAATGGCCAGCCGAGCACTCCGTCATCCGCGTGACGAAAGGCAGCGCCACCTTCAGCATGAAACTCCGCGTTCCCTATTGGGCAACCACAGGTTTTGAAGTGCGCCTCAATGGCGAACCCGTCGCATCGTCCTACCAACCGGGCACCTACGTTGAAATTCCTGCACGCCGATGGACGAAGCGCGACGTCGTGGAAATCACCATGCCCTATGCACCGCACGTCGACTTCGGCCCCGACAAAATGGAAATCGCAGCCACCAAAGACGATGCCCGTGCTGCCTTCACCCCGCAATGGCTCGGCACCCTCATGTATGGTCCCCTCGCCATGGCCACCACCGGTATTCGCCAATGGAACGAAGCCGAGTTCGACCTCAACGCCGACCTCAGCGACATCGCCGTCGGCAACACCGCCAACCTCCACACACTGACGTTCGGCAACCACACCTTCATCCCCGACTATGCTGCCGACCGCCACACAACCCACTACCTGCGCCTCAACCTCATCGGTGCAGCCAGTGAGAATGTACCCGAACTCACCACTACCGACGAACTGACCGAAACGGCACTCGACGAATCGCCGTTGCGTGAAGCCATGCAAGTGGCACGCACACGCCGCGATGCCCAACTGGCGTGGAACGAAATGGCAGTCAAAGTACCCGAATACGCCCCATGGGCACCCCACGGATTCCGTCGCATGATGGAGCAGTACGACCGTGCACAGCGCGTATTCGACAACTTCGAACGCACGCAGCAGGACATCAACCAACAGGCAGCCGCCCTCAACGCAGCCATCAACACCATGCGTCCCGGCAACCTGCCCGAACTGGAAGACCTCGACACCCTTCTTCCTTTGTTGGAACGTGCCAAAGCCCTTCCTTCCCCCACCGCAGCGCAGCAGCAAGCCATTGACTACGCCGAAATGGTGGTCAAATACGTCAGCGACGGCTCCGGCACCACTGACATGATTCAGCGTGCTGCCGAACAACTGCAAAAGGCTCTGCAATA
>JAFLUS010000150.1 GCA_022508685.1 Prevotellaceae bacterium
CCGGACGGCTGGCAGAAGACGACGTGCTGCCTGTCGGAAAGGAAGGGGACCGGCTGCTGGTGGAGACCTCATACTCCATTCCGCCCATCAACATGGAAGAGATGATGGAACGGATAAGACGTCAGGGATACGAACCGATACTGGCGCATCCCGAGCGCTATCAGTACATGGACTTCGCCGACTGCCGCCGTTGGAAGGACAAAGGCGTGCTGCTGCAACTGAACGTCCCCTCGCTGGTCGGCGCCTATGGGGCGGAGGTGCAGGCAAAGGCACGGAAGCTGCTGGACGGCGGAATGTACGACTACTGCGGTACGGACACGCATTCGCAAGACCAGATGGAATGTTTCCTGGACAGCATGATAGACAAGAGGACCGTAAGAAAGGTACGACGGCTGTCGGCTGCACAGCAACTATAACCACAACTGATAAAAACCCAACAGCGGGGCACTTCGTGATGAAGTGCCCCGCTGTTAGTTTATGGCTATCTGCGTGCGATTCAGTGCAGGCGTGCCAAGGCTTCGGCGATACGGCGCATCGCTTCGACGATGTTTTCGTCGCTCGTCGCGTAACTCATGCGGAAGCAGTCGGGAGAGCCGAAGGCATCGCCGCCGACGGTGGCTACGTGGGCAACTTCGAGCAGATACATCGCGAAGTCAGTGCTGGTGTTGATAGTGTGCACGCCGTCGGTCTTTCCGAAGTAGTCGGAGCAACGGGGGAAGAGGTAGAAGGCTCCGTGAGGTTCGCGCACTTCGAGTCCGGGTATCTGACGGGCAAGGTCGACGATGAGGTTCTTGCGGCGAAGGAAGGCTTGGCGCATTTCCTCAACGCATTCTTGCGGGCCGTTCCACGCGGCTTCGGCGGCTTTCTGACTGACGGAGCAAGGACCGCTGGTGTACTGACCTTGCAGTTTGTTGCAACCACGCACAATCCATTCGGGTGCAGCGATGAACCCAATGCGCCAGCCTGTCATGGCGTAGGCTTTCGATACGCCGTTGATGAGGACGACGCGGTCGCGGAGTTCGTCGAAGGAAGCAATGGAGGCGTGTTCGCCGACGTAGTTGATGTGTTCATAGATTTCGTCGGCGAGGACGATGACGCGCTCGTGGCGCATCAGCACGTCCTTGAGGGCTGCCAGTTCGTCGTGAGAATAGACAGAGCCTGTGGGGTTGGACGGCGAGCAGAGGATGATGGCTCGCGTCTGCGGTGTGATAGCGGCTTCGAGTTGCTCGGGCGTAATCTTGAAGTCTTGGCTGATAGGCGCTTCGATGTAGACGGGTGTGCCTTCTGCCAACAGCACCATTTGGGGATAACTTACCCAATAGGGAGCGGGAATGATGACTTCGTCGCCTTTGTCAATGATGGCCATCAAGGCATTGCAGACGGACTGCTTGGCACCATTGGAGACGAGGATTTGCGAGGGCTTGTAGTCGAGTCCGTTTTCGCGGCGCAGTTTGCCGACGATGGCTTCCTTGAGCGACGGATAGCCGGGTACGGGGCTGTAGAGCGTCCAGTTGTCGGCAATGGCTTGCACGGCAGCCTGCTTGATGTGGTCAGGCGTTGGAAAATCGGGTTCGCCCACGCTCAGGTTAATCACGTCGATGCCTTGCGCCTTGAGTTCGCCACTCTTTTGCGACATTGCCAATGTGGCAGAGGGCGCAAGTCGGTTGAGTCTTTCTGACAGTTGTTCCATATTGCTTATTTTCTGTTACCCAAGAAACGGAGGAGATAGAGGAAAAGGTTGATGAAATCGAGATAGAGCGACAATGCGCCGAGTACGGCAATCTTCTGCGTCGTGTCGTTCACTTGGTCGGCTTGCAGCATCATTGCCTTGATTTTCTGCGCGTCGTATGCCGTGAGGCCTGTGAAGATGAGGACGCCCAATGCCGAGATGATGATGTTCATCGTTTCGTTGTGGAGGAACAAGTTCACCAACGTGGCGATGATGATGCCGATGAGTGCCATGAGCAGGATGCTGCCCATCTTGGTGAGGTCCATCTTGGTGACACTGCCAATGACTGCCATTGTGGCAAACGTACCTGCGGTGACGAAGAAGGTCGTCGCAATCGATGTTTCCGTATAGACCACAAAGATAGACGACAGCAGCACGCCGTTAATAATGGAATAGGCGGCAAACATGATAGCAGCGACAGGGAACGACAGGCGATTGATGGCTGCCGACAGACCGATGACCAGACCGAATTCAGCAATGACGAGTACCCAGAACACGGCTTGGTTGGAGAAAATGGCTGACAACAGATTGTAGTCGTTCGCCACGTAGTAAGCAGTCAGACCGGAGAGTGCCAATGCCAATGTCATCCAAACATAGACTTTGCGCATCAGTACTGCGAACACCGTCGACACGTTGGTCGAAGTGGATTCCACGCCGTAGGACGGCGATTGGTAATTGCGATTGTAGTTGTCCATAATCTTTTGAATTTAGTTTGTGAATGTTAATCGTTTACTTGTTAAAGTGGAGCAAATGCCCCATTCGTTCCTGCTTGGTGTGCAGATAGTGCACGTTGTGCTCGTTGGGCGCAATCTCTATCGGCACGTTCTCGACGATTTCGAGTCCGTAGCCTTCGAGTCCCACGCGCTTCACGGGGTTGTTGGTGATGAGACGGATTTTGCCTACACCCAGTTCGCGGAGTATCTGCGCCCCCACGCCGTAGTCGCGCAAGTCGGGGTCGAACCCGAGGTGGATGTTGGCGTCTACCGTGTCTAAACCTTCTTCCTGCAATTTATATGCCGCGATTTTGTTCATCAGTCCGATGCCGCGTCCTTCTTGGATGAGATAGACGATGAGTCCCTTGCCTTCGCGGTCAATCATCTGCATCGAGCGGTGCAACTGTTCGCCGCAATCGCAACGCTGGCTGCCGAAAATGTCGCCTGTGACGCACGACGAGTGCATGCGCACCAGCACCGGTTCGTCCTTCGTCCACGTGCCTCGGATGAGTGCCACGTGTTCCAGTCCGTTGCTCTTCTGCCTGAAGGGGATGATGTGGAAATGTCCGTACTCGGTGGGGAGGTCGGCCTCAACGCCTTTTTCCACGAGGGATTCGCGTTCGAGACGATAGGCAATGAGGTCTTTTATCTGAATGATTTTCATATCCAGTTCCTTTGCCTTCTGCTTCAACTCCGGCATCCGTGCCATCGTGCCGTCGGGATTGAGGATTTCAATCAGTGCCGCAGCCGGACGCAGTCCCGCCAGCCGTGCGAGGTCGATGGCGGCTTCGGTGTGGCCGGCACGCCGCAGCACGCCGTTGTCCTGTGCGTAGAGCGGATTGATGTGGCCGGGGCGTCCGAAATCCTTGGGCGATGCCGACGGGTCAGCCAATGCACGGATAGTGGCGGCGCGGTCGTGAGCCGAAACGCCCGTCGTGCATCCGCTGAGTTTGTCCACCGTCACCGTGAACGGCGTACCGAGCATCGACGTGTTTTCCTCCACCTGATGAGGCAGTTCCAATTCGCGTGCACGACTGATGGTGATGGGTGCACACAGCACGCCACGTCCTTCGCGCAGCATAAAGTTCACCTTCTCGGGGGTGATGAGTTCGGCTGCCATAATGAAGTCGCCTTCGTTCTCGCGGTCTTCGTCGTCGACCACAATCACGAACTTGCCCTGCCGGAAGTCGTCGAGTGCTGACTCTATCGTTGCAAATATGTTTGTATCCATAATTCGGTGTGAGATGTGATATGTTTAACTTAGTTGCTTACATTCTTTGACAATGATGTCGCCCGTCGTGACGATTTGCTTGAGGTCGCGACGCAGCCGTCGGCGCATCCGACCGACGCGCAGCAGCAGCACGATGCCGACGGGAAAGACGATGCCTGCCGCCATGTTCCACGCCTTCGAGCGGAACGGCGCGATGTGGGCATAGGCGTCGAGCACGGGGAAGCCGTTGAGATAACGCAAAATCTGGCGGTTCTTGCTGTTCGACAGCACGTCGACGCAGTATTCCAGTTCCTGACTCAAGGCAGCGATGCGGTCGTCGTTCTGCACGGTGAAGAACACGCTGAAGTAGTTGGGAATGCGCGTCAGATGCTGCGTGCGCCGGTAGTCCTGCGCCTCGTCAGCCACACGCTTCATCTGCTCAACCATCGCCCCATAGTCGGGGTCGTTGATGATGACCTCCTTGCGCACGATGTGGCGTTTCGGCCGTATGCCCCACAATTTGCGGAAGAAGGCTGTGTAGGAGTCGATGTTGAAGACGGTGGAGTCGTTGTTCGATTTCACCGTGAAGAAAATGCCGATGACCGACAGCACGATGGTGCTGAACCACAATCCGATGAATGCGGGAATGGTGCCGGCATAGGCGAGGTTGTAGCCCAACCGGTTGACGATGTAGTAGAAAATGAAGATGATGACCGCCACCACCACCGGCATACCCAGTCCGCCCTTGCGGATAATGGCGCCCAACGGCGCACCGATGAAGAAGAAGACGAGACAGGCAAGTGCCTGCGTGATTTTTTCCCAAATCTGTATGCGGTGCATCCGCAGGTTGCGGTTGTGGGCAATCATCACTTCCGACTTGTAGTCCAGTTCGATGTCAGCCATCGTCACCTTCTGCAACGCCTCCTGCATGGCACCCGCCTTCTGCTGCCCGTTCAGGTGTGCATACAGCGTGTCGAGGTCGACAGCGACCGAGTCAGCCGTGCGTGGTTGCGTCCGCGTTTCCTCCATTCGCGCCATGATGGGCGAATTCATCGTGTACGTACCGCGCTGCATATCTGCATAGAATTCGTGCGCCGTGCTGTCAATCACCTGCTTCATCGAGTCGATGCCCACAATCAGACTGGCAATGTTCTTCGTGCGGGCAGACGTCGAGAAGTCCATGTCCGCCATATTCAGATTTTGGTCGAAATCAATGATGAAATGCTTCACCACGAACGTCTCGCGCCGATACGGCACATTGTTCGTCGCCAACGCGTTGGTACGCAGGTTCTCAAATTGTTCGCCGTTGTACAGATGAAGCAGCAAGTGGCACTTGTCTGCACTCGATTCCAGCCGACCCGAGTCAGCCAAGATGATGTGCGCATTGTTCGCACCGTCGCGCATGTTGTAGATGATGACTTCGTGCAGCGTACCCGTCACCTTGTCCTTCTCGCGCACATAGAGGTTCATCCCCTCCACGCCGTCGTAGAACACCCCTTCGGGAATATCCAGTTCGGGCGACTTCTGCCGCAGCGAGTAAAGCATCTGCATCAGTTGTTCCTGTGCCTTTGGCGCCACCACGTCCTGAAAATAGTACGACCACCCCGTGAACACCACCATCAGCAACGCCAACGGCCGCAACGTGCGCCACAGCGACACACCCGCAGCCTTAATCGCCAGCAACTCAAGCCGTTCGCCCATGTTGCCGAACGCAATCAGCGACGCAAGCAGAATGGCGAGCGGCAACGCCATCGGCACCAGCGTTTCGCCGGCATAGAAGAAGAATTTTGCCAGTATGTCGATGCTCAAACCCTTGCCCACCAAATCATCCACATATTTCCACAAAAACTGCATCATCACCACAAACAAACTAATGGCAAACGTGCCCATGAAGAGCATGATGAAGTTGCGGAAAACAAATCTGTCGAGTTTCTTAAACATGGAGCATCTACACAATTTCGTGCAAAGATACGACAAAAAACACATAGAATGCAGTTTTTATACCCAAAATCGCCCGCACATATACATTTTTTCACACA
>JAFLUS010000151.1:0-3891 GCA_022508685.1 Prevotellaceae bacterium
TATATAAACCACAATGTGAATTGTACAAACCGCAGTGTGGATTAAACTTTCTGATACGACAAAAGCAAAAATTGAACACAAGGAAATATATTAAATCCTGCATCATGCAAACATTTGTTCTCCTATATCGCGCCCGCACATCTGCAGAGCGGAGGTCGCGGGTCTGCACATCGGAAGCCACGCTTTTGCACATAAAAAAACGGACAATTGCGATTGTCCGTTGTGATTATTGGTTCGTATGCTTGCCGTGTGTTCAGTCGTTCGCTACGGGATGCAGCCCGATTTGTGCGGCTTCGCGGATGAGGAACTGCCGTGCGGGGTCGGGTTCGTTGGGCACTTGTCCGTCGAGAATGGCGTTCTTCAGCGCCGTCTTGAGTGTGCCGACGGCGGGTGAAGGCGTGAGAGCAAACATCCGCATAATGTCGTCGCCACTGATGACGGGCTGGAACAGCCGTTTGTAGTCGCGCTCGACAAGGTCGGCAAGTTTTTCGCGCACCATACGGAAATTTTCACGGAACCGCTGCTTGCGCACTTCGTTCTTCGACGTGATATCGGCTTCGCAGAGCGTCATCAGGTCGTGGATGTCGTCGCCGGCATCGTTGAGTAGCCGTCGGACGGCGCTGTCGGTGACTTCGTCGTCGGCTATGACGATTGGGCGCATGTGGAGGTCGACCAACTTCTGCACGTATTTCATCTTGGCGTCGAGCGGCAGTTTCATGCGACGGAAGATACCTTGCACCATTTTCTGCCCGATGTAGTTGTGGTTGTGGAACGTCCATCCCTGCACGTTGTCCCACCGCTTGCTGCGGGGCTTTCCGATGTCGTGGAGCAGGGCTGCCCAACGCAGCCACAGGTTGTCGCTGTGGCGGGCGACGTTGTCGAGCACTTCGAGCGTGTGGTAGAAATTGTTTTTGTGGGCACGTCCGTTACGTGTCTCGACGTTGTCGAGTGCACATAGTTCGGGCAGGAACTGGGCGAGCAGACCGGTGTCGTAGAGGTCGTAGATGCCTCGGCTTGGGGTGTCGGTCATGAGGATTTTGTTGAACTCGTCCTGTATGCGTTCGCCGCTGATGATTTGCAGTCGTTCTGCATTGCGGGTGAGGGCGTCGCGCGTTTCGGGTTCGATGTCGAAGCGCAATTGGGCGGCAAAACGAATGCAACGCAGCATGCGAAGAGGGTCGTCGCTGAAGGTGATGTCGGGGTCGAGGGGTGTGCGGATGATGCCGTCTTCCATGTCCCACAGCCCGTCGAACGGGTCGACGAGTTCACCGAAGCGCGCACCATTAAGGCAGAGGGCGAGTGCGTTGATGGTGAAGTCGCGTCGGTTCTGGTCGTCTTCCAACGTTCCGTCCTCGACGATGGGTTTGCGCGAACCGCGGTCGTAACTTTCGCGACGTGCACCGACAAATTCGATTTCCTGTTGGTCGAAATGGATTTGTGCCGTACCGAAATTGGCATAGACGGCAATGTGGGGTTTGCGGTGGCGGGTCTGCCTGATGCGTTCAGCCACGGCTTTCGCCATGCGGATGCCGCTGCCGACGACGACGCAGTCGATGTCTTTCGACGGACGATTGAGATAAAGGTCGCGAACGTAGCCGCCGATGACGTAGCATTCAAGCCCTTCTTCGTCGGCAACCTCGGATATGAGTCGGAAGATAGGTGTGGAGATGCGTTGGCGCAACTCTTGTGTAGTCAGTGGAGTGAATTGGCTCATGCAGTGTGGAGTTTGCTGTGAAATGTCATGCCCGCTTGCGCAGGGAGAGGCAGATGAGTGAATAGACGGCAAGCAGAGGGATGAGTGCCGTCTGCACGGCGTGGACGATGAGCACGAAGGTTTCGGCTGAAGTTGCCGCTACGCCGTAGAGCACCAGCATGGTCTTGACGGCAAAATGGAACGGGCCCATGCCGTTTGGCGTGGGTGCGACAGAGGCAATGCTGCAGACGCTGAAGGTGACGATGCCGACGTGCAGTCCGAGATGCTGTGTGAAGGGAAAACTATAGAAAGTGATGTAAAACAGCAAAAAGTAACTGACCCAAATGGCGAGCGTGTAGAACGTAAACAGCGCCTTGTTCTGCACGTTGCGCAGCGAGAGGATACCGGCCTTGATGTCGGCGAGCATCTTCCGCAGATTGGTGGAGATGCGGAACCTACGCAGCAGAAACCACAGAAACACGGCGGTGACGAGCAGGCAGACGAAAGTGACGACATAGCCCATCGTGGTGAAGCGGTGCAGAAGGTCGGTGAAGTCTGTGCCTGTGTGTTGGAAAAAGTCGTTGAGCACGCTGAGTTGCGAAAAGGCGACAATCACGATGACTGTCAGCAACAGCAGCGAATCGATGATGCGTTCGGTGATGACGGTGCCGATGGCTTTGCTGAACGACGTGCCTTCGTAGCGGTTGAGCACGCCGCAACGGGTGACTTCGCCGATACGCGGTATGAGCAGACTGGCTGCGTAAGAAATGAAGACGGCATGGATGCAGGTGCTGCGACGTGGATGTTCGCCGAGAGGGTCGAGCGTCTGTCGCCAGCGCAGTCCGCGAAAGACTTGTGCCAAAATGCCGAACACCAATGAAAATGCCATCCATCCCCAGTTCATGCCGTGGTGCAACGTGTCTGCCATCTGACGGAAGTCAAACTCCTTGTACATCCACCACAGAATGGCGGCTCCCAAAGCGAGTGGCAGCAGGACGTTGAGCGTTTTCTTCACTGTTGTTTGCATGATTGTGCGATAATCGCTACCTTTGCAGCGCATTTTCCGTGCAAAGTTACAAAAAAGATGAAAGATATGCGACAGGTTCGTCCCAAAAAGTTTTTAGGTCAGCACTTCCTGACGGACATGGCGATTGCCCGCGACATTGCCGACACAGTCGATGCGTGTCCGCAATTGCCGGTGTTGGAAGTGGGACCGGGTACAGGTGTGATGACGCAGTTTCTGATGCAGAAGCCGCGTGAACTGAAAGTAGTGGAAATCGACCGAGAATCCGTTCCCTACCTGCGTGAGCACTTCCCGCAGTTAGCAGACAACGTGATTGAAGCCGACTTCCTCCGCATGAACCTACGCGAAGTGTTCGATGGTCGTCCGTTCGTGCTGACGGGCAATTATCCTTACAACATTTCCAGCCAAATCTTCTTCAAAATGTTGGACAACCGCGACCTTATTCCCTGCTGCACAGGCATGATTCAGAAGGAAGTGGCAGAACGCATGGCTGCTGCTCCGGGCAGCAAGGCATACGGCGTACTGACGGTGATGGTACAGGCGTGGTACGATGTGGACTACCTGTTTACGGTGCATGAAAATGTGTTCAATCCGCCACCGAAGGTGAAGAGTGCCGTCATCCGATTGACACGCAATGAACGTCCGTCGTTGGGTTGCGATGAAAAACTTTTCCGACGCATCGTCAAGACGGTGTTCACCATGCGTCGCAAGATGTTACGCAACGGAATGCGGCAGATTTTGGGTAAGGAGCATCCAATGTTGGCAGATGAACTCTTCAACCGCCGTCCTGAACAATTGTCAGTACAGGAATATATTGCACTGACTAACAGAGTAGAACAGGCACTGGCTGTTGCAGAAAACTAATCGGAAGAAGTGGCTCCGTGCTGCTTGTCCCACTCCTTGCGCAGGTTGACCAATACGCAAATCTGACCGCCATAGGCAGAATTATTGTATCGCGTCAACGCGATGGTGCGCATCCGCGAACAGAATAATTTGATGTCGCTGATGTACATGCCTTCGCCCAAATCGATAGAACCTGTCGGTTGCGTTGCATCAATCCACGCAACGAGTTCGTCGATTTCTTCCTTTGTGTATGTAGGTTTGAAATTGTCCATGTGGTATGATGAATGTTAGTGGGTGTCGTAGTGGGCTTTCAGCAGTGTCGTCATGAGGG
>JAFLUS010000151.1:3991-5656 GCA_022508685.1 Prevotellaceae bacterium
GTCGCCGTACCCGACGTGACGAGGGCTGCATCGGCTTGAGAAAGAATGTCGTATGTCTTTCCGTAAACAATCTCTACGTCAGTGTGTTGCGGAATATGTTTCTTGTAATACTCGATGTCAATGTTCGGTGCAGCAGCCAGCACCATTTTGTAGTCGGTGAAGCGTGCGGCAGCCTGAATCATGATGCGCAGATTGTCCTTAATCTCCTGTCGGCGACTGCCGGCGAGAATGGCAATCGTGGGTGTGGCCGCAGCCGTCTTCGGACAATTCTCCGCAGCGGCTTGGAAGGTGCTGATGGCATCGACGCAAGGATTGCCGACGTAGTGGACAGGGCAATGATGCTTCTGCTCGAAATACGCCACTTCGAACGGCAAAATGGAGAATAGTTCGTCAATGTTGGCACGGATTTGCTTGATGCGATGCTCCTTCCACGCCCAGATTTTCGGAACGATGTAATTATATATAGGAATGGACGTGTGCCGGCGCAGGAACTTGGCAATGCGGAGATTGAAACCTGCGTAGTCGACCAAAATGACGACGTCGGGCTGCCAATCGACAATGTCCTGTTGGCATTGCCGCATATTGCGCAGAATGGTGCGTGCGTGAAGCAACACGGGAATGAAACCCATATACGCCATTTCCTTGTAATGACGCACGAGCGTCCCACCGACGGCTGCCATCTTGTCGCCTCCGTAGAAACGGAAGGTGGCTTCGGCATCGTGCTGCTGCAGTGCCCGCATCAGATTGGAGGCGTGGAGGTCGCCCGATGCTTCGCCGACGATGAGGTAGTACTTCATTGGAATGGGCAGAAAGGATTAGAAATAGTTTTTCAGCAATGCCATTGCACGATAGGCGGTCATATCCAACTGAATGGGGGTGATGGCGACGAAGCCGTGGTCGAGTGCCCAGCGGTCGGTGGTGGCATCGTTGGCGTTGGGCGTCTCATAATTGCCTGTGAGCCAGTAGTAGTCACGACCATGTGGGTCGGTACGTTTTTCCCATTCGTTCAACCATTGTCCGGCATCCATGCTGCATATCTTGACACCTCCGAACGTATCCCGTTCGGGGAAGTTGACGTTCAGGCAGACGTGGTTGGGCAATCCTTCAGCCAACACCTTGGCAACGATGTGATGGATGTAGGGACGCAATGCCGAGAAATCAGCGTCGGCTGCTCGTTTGCAACTGGAGAACCCTACCGATGCCACGTGCTTCATCATCCCTTCGATGACTACACCCATCGTGCCCGAATAGTGCACGTTGACTGCTGCATTGTCGCCATGGTTGATACCGGCGAGTACGATGTCGGGGCGACGTGGGAGAAGGAACTCGAAAGCCAGTTTCACACAATCACACGGAGTGCCGCTGCAGGCATAGACTTGCAGCCCCTCTTCTTCGCGCACTTTTTTCACTCTCACAGGACTGGCACTGGTCATTGCCATAGCCGTACCCGAACGTCCTCCGTCGGGGGCTACGATGATGATGTCACCGAGGTCGCGCACGAAATTGGCGAGGTCGTTAATGCCTTTGGCATCATATCCGTCGTCGTTCGATATCAGAATCAATGGTCTTGTATTCATGGTTCATTATATTTTTTCGGTTGCAAAAATAGTGATTTTTTTCCAAACTGCACCTTTCTGCAATGCACAAAACAAAAAACCTGCCGAA